>JAUXNZ010000049.1 GCA_030682595.1 Rhodocyclaceae bacterium
ACCTGATGTTCACCGCCGTCGCCACGGTGATGATGCTGCGCTCCAACCTGATCCTGCTCGGCTGACGGGAAGTTAGCGTGAAATACACAATTTGATGCCGCGTAACCCCCTGAGCGCAGCGAACAAACTTTGACCCCCGCCTCGGGGCGGGGGCTGGGGGTGGGGGGCCACGGAAAGGGGCTGATTTTCATGATGCGCGGTGATGTTTCACGTATCATGAAAGTTAG
The DNA here is from genome assembly GCA_030682595.1 of Rhodocyclaceae bacterium. Lineage (GTDB taxonomy): Bacteria > Pseudomonadota > Gammaproteobacteria > Burkholderiales > Rhodocyclaceae > Sulfuricystis. The sequence goes on from JAUXNZ010000049.1 coordinate 228, forward strand.
TGCTTACTGCAGCTGCCGCCGGATTTGGGTGGCAGGGTGGTCGAATCGATGTCGCGGCTGGCCCCCGCGGCTTCCAGGCGCGCCAGGTAATCGGCCCAGAGCTCGTCCCGATGCTTACCCAGCCGATAGAGAAGATCCCACGAATAGATGCCTGTATCGTGGCCGTCGGAGAAGAACGGCAGTACGGCATAATTGCCCACTGGTTCCAGCGCGGCGATGTCGACGTCACGCTTGCCGGTTTGCAGGGTTTCCTGACCGGGGCCATGGCCGCGCACCTCGGCGGACGGCGAGTTGACCCGCAAGAATTCGAAGGACAAACGGAAATTGCTGCCATCGGCGAAAGAAAGCTCCATTTCGCGTGATTTTTGGTGCAGTTTGATTTCGGTGATGTTGGGAATGCTGCTGTCGAGTCCGGCCATGATGGTTTTTTTGGATAGGGTTGCTAACCCCCGGCATATTGGGGCCGTATATCATAGCGCAAGGTGTCCGCCTCTCCCGGCGAATCGTGCGCAAAGTCACAAAAACGTCACCTGACTGCAATAGACTTCACTCATCCCATTCCAGGCCCATTGTATGTCCGCGTCCATATTGGTTGTTGAAGACGAGCCGGCGATCCAGGCGTTGATCGCCGCGAACTTGCGCCGCGACGGTCACGCGGTCAGCGCGGCACTGAGCGCGGAAGATGCGCTCCGGCAAGTCAAGGCAGCCTTGCCCGATCTAATTTTGCTCGACTGGATGCTGCCGGGGATGAGCGGACTGGATTGTGCGCGTCGGTTGCGCGCCGATCCGCGTACCAAACATGTGCCGATCATCATGCTCACTGCGCGCGGCGAGGAGCAGGATCGCGTGAGCGGCCTCGAAGGGGGCGCCGATGATTACGTCACCAAGCCGTTTTCACCGCGCGAACTGCTGGCGCGTATTCAGGCGGTGCTGCGGCGCGGTCGCCCGCAGGCCTCGGCGGATGTCGTCGAGGCCGGTGGTCTGAAGCTCGACCCGACGGCCCATCGGGTGTTTGCAGCCGGCCAGCCGGTCAATCTGGGCCCCACCGAATTCCGGCTGTTGCATTTTCTGATGACCCATTCCGGTCGCGTCCATTCGCGCGATCAGCTCCTCGACCAGGTCTGGGGTGATCATGTGTATGTCGAGGAGCGCACCGTCGACGTGCATATTCGTCGCTTGCGCGCGGGGCTTGAACCCTCCGGGCTGGACACGCTGGTGCAGACCGTGCGTGGCAGCGGGTACCGATTTTCAGCCGACGGTCAGTGAATAGTCTGCTGACAACCGCTGCCTGGTTTGCGGCGCTTGGCCCGCCCGCCTGGTTTTTCCTCGGGCCTTTGGCCGCCGTTGCCGTAGTTGCGTTGCTGGCGCTTTGGCGGCTGGCCGGTCACGAGCGGCAAATCAAGCGGCTGACCACCTGGGCCGGGCAGCCGGGGGACGCGTTACCGCCCGAGGCGAGCGGCAGTTGGTCCGCCGCCTTTCTGGCATTGCATCGCCGCGCCAGGAAGGCCGCCAGCCAGCGCGAAGCGTTGCGTGAAATGAATGATCGCTTTCGACTGGCCATCGCGGCGTTGCCCGAGGGTGTCGTCATCCTCGACGCGCAACGCAACATCGAGTGGATAAATCCACGCGCTGAGTGGCTATTCGGTCTCGACACCCTGCGCGACACCGGCATGCCGGTGGCGCATCTGGTGCGCGAACCGGAATTCATTGCGTTTCTTGGCATGCTGCGGGAAACCGACGCAGCACCACCACCCCTGCTGGTGCGCCCGGCCAGAAGCGGCGGCCGCACCTTGCAGGTCCGTGGTGCGCCCTTTTCCGACGGCCGCGCGCTGCTCTTGATCGAAGACCTGACGCAGCTTGATCGACTGGAAAGCGTGCGCCGCGACTTTGTCGCCAATGTCTCGCACGAAATGCGTACGCCGCTCACCGTGGTGCGCGGTTTTCTTGAAACCGCACGGGACGGCATGGCCAGCGCGTCCCCGGAGGAAATGGCGCACTACCTTGAAACGGCTCTCGAACAGGCACACCGCATGCAGCGGCTGATCGAAGACCTGCTGACACTGTCGTCCCTCGAAACCGGCGCGCCGCCGCCGGAGGAGGCGGTCGATGTCGCGGCGCTCCTGGCCGGCGTGAAAACAGATACCCTGGTCTTGTCCGCGGGTCGGCACGTCATCACGCTTGAAAACAGCGGCCCGGCAATCCTCACCGGCAATGCACGCGAGCTCCATAGTGCCTTTGGCAATCTGGCCAGCAATGCCGTGCGCTATACCCCGGAGGGTGGTCAGATCGCACTGGCCTGGCGGAAGTTGGCCGACGGGAGGGCGGCTTTCTCGGTGACCGACAGCGGCATCGGCATCGCGGCACAACATGTTCCACGCCTGACCGAACGGTTTTACCGTGTCGATCGTGGCCGCTCCCGGGATTCCGGGGGAACCGGCCTCGGCTTGGCCATCGTCAAGCATGTGCTGGAGCGCCACCAGGCCACTCTGACCATCGAGAGCCGGCCGGGCGCGGGCAGCAGCTTTACGGCGGCGTTTCCGGTCCGCCGGCTTGGTTGAGATTCATGGCCCGCTGCTGGCGCTCCAGAAATTCTTCCATGCTGTCGATGCCGCGCAAGAGCAGGATGGTGGCGCGCACCGCGGCTTCGAGCAGAACCGCGAGGTTGCGGCCAGCGGCGACCGGTAGCACCACCTTGCGCACCGGCACGTTCAGGACGGTTTCTGACAGCGCATCGATCGGCAGGCGCGTCATCTCGAACGGGTCGGCGCTGGGGCGCTGTAGATGGACGATCAGTTTGAGGCGCATTTTGCGTCGGCAGGCGGTTTCGCCAAACACGGTGCGGATGTTCAGGAGCCCCAGGCCGCGCACCTCGATAAAGTCTTTCAGCAGCTCGGGACAGTAGCCCTCCAGCACGTCCGGTGCAACGCGCGAGACCTCGACCACGTCATCGGCCACCAAGCCATGGCCGCGGGTGATCAGTTCGAGGCCGAGCTCGCTTTTGCCGACGCCGGAATCGCCGGTGATCAGCACGCCGATGCCCAGGACGTCCATGAACACACCATGCAGCGTGGTGGTTTCGGCCAGTCGCCGCGAAACGTAGATGCGCAGCGCATCGATTACCTGCGCGGTCGGCAACGGTGTGGTCAGGAGCGGCGTGTCGTTGGCGGCGCAGGCGCTGCGGATTTCATCGAGAACATCGCAATCATCCGCAACAATCACCGCTGGCGGCTTTGCGGAAATGATCTGCGCGAAGTGATGCTTGCCCTTGCCGTCGTCACCCCGGTTATGCCGCTTGTACCAGAGGATCTCGGGCGAGCCGAGCACCTGCACGCGGTCGGGGTGGATCAGGTTGAGGTGGCCGATCAGGTCGGCCGGGGAAACGTCATCGCGCAGGACGGCGATCGGGCGGTTAAGGTCGCCGCCATGCCAGGTGAGCTGAAGCCGTTCGCGATTTTTCTCGAACAGCTGGCGGACGATCAGCCGGGCGACTGCCACTGCGCAAAGAGCGCCAGCGCCGCCGCCGGATCGGGGGCGGTGGCCAGTTGCTCACGAAAAGACTTGCTGCTGAACATCTGGGCCAGTTCGGAGAGTAGTTGCAGGTGCTGCTCGGTGGCAGCCTCGGGGACCAGCAGCACGAAAACCTGGCTGACGGCCAGCCCGTCTGGTGCATCGAACGGCACGGGGGTCGCCAGGCGAAGGTAGGCGCCCATGGCGCCTTTCAGACCCTTGATGCGACCGTGGGGAATGGCGATGCCGAGTCCCAACCCGGTCGAGCCCATCTTTTCGCGGGCGAACAGCGCGTCATAGACGGTGCTGCGGGCAATCGCGTAATGGTTCTCGAAGAGCAGGCCGGCCTGCTCGAATACACGCTTCTTGCTGCTGGCGTCGAGGTCGATAACGATGTTGTCGACAGTCAGCAGGTTGGCAATGGGGTTAATGGGGTTCATGGAAAAAAGGCGACTGCACAAGTACTTTAGTCAAAGATCTGCGTCAATGCGTCGAGGGGGAGGCCAGAGCGGGAACGAAGTATAACCCTCGTCCCGCCGCGTGCAAATGGGTGAATTTCCCGGCCCATTGACGCTATCTCATGACTGCAGGGATCAGCTTTCGACCTGCGGCCGTTCGTGATTATGATCCTGGTTCTTGTTTTTGTACTTGAGCACCTGGCGATCCAGCTTGTCAACCAGCTTGTCGATGGCGGCGTAAAGGTCGGTATCGCTGCTGTCGGCATAAATATCCTTGCCCTTTACATGCAGGGTGATTTCGGCTTTTTGCACGAGTTTTTCGACAGAGAGGATGACATGGACGCTGGTGACATGGTCGAAGTGGCGGATGACCTTGTCCACTTTCCCGCTCACGTAGTCGCGCAGCGCGGTGGTGACTTCAATATGGTGTCCGGTGATGTTGAGGTTCATGATGTCTCCTTCGCGGGTTAAAGGGTCTTGCGTAAATTGACTGGCGGGATGCCCAGGGATTCGCGGTACTTCGCGACGGTGCGCCTGGCGACGACGATGCCTTGCGCGCCGAGGATTTCAGCGATGCGGGCGTCGGGAAGCGGCTTTTGACCGATCTCGGCGCCCACCAGTTGCTTGATCAGCGCCCGGATCGCGGTGGAAGAAGCCGCGCCGCCGGTATCGGTGGCGACGTGGCTGCCAAAAAAATATTTCAATTCATGGATGCCGCTCGGACTCGCCAGGTATTTCTGCGTGGTGACGCGCGAAATGGTTGATTCGTGAAGGCTTACCGTGTCGGCGATTTCGCGCAGCGTCAAGGGGCGCATGGCCACCGCGCCGTGGTCGAAGAAGGCGCGCTGGCGGTCGACGATAGCTTGGCTGACGCGCAAAATCGTATCGCAACGCTGCTCCACGTTCTTGATCAGCCACTTGGCTTCCTGTAATTGACCGGCCAGGTTGCTGCCGCCGTTGCTGCGTTGCTGGCGCAGCAGGTTGGCGTAGAGGCGGTTGATGCGCAGGCGCGGGATGGCTTCCTGGTTGAGCTGCACCTGCCAGCTGCCGCGCACCTTGCGGACGATCGCATCCGGCACGATGTAGCGGGTATCCAGCGTTCCGAATTGCGCGCCCGGCCTGGGGTTGAGCGAACGGATCAGCGTCTGCGCGTCACGCAGCGCATCATCGGTACAACCCAGCGCCTTCTTGATGCGCGCGTAGTCGCGGCCGGCCAGTTGTTCGAGGTGATCGCGCACGATGATTGTCGCCAGCGCGTTGGTTGGCCCTTGTGAGGATGGCGGCAGGTTGGCGAGTTGCAGCAGCAGGCATTCGCGCGGGTTGCGCGCCCCGATGCCCGGCGGATCCAGGCTTTGCAAATGCATGAGCGCGATGGTGAGGTCTTCAAGCAACTCGTCGGGTTCGCCGGCGAACTCGTCCGGCAGTACATCGATCAGATCCTCGAGCGACGACACCAGATAGCCATCATCATCGAGCGCCTCGATCAGGAAGGCCACGCGCAAACGCTCGCGCCCGGACAGTTGGGACAGCGCCAGTTGTTGAATCAGATGATCGCGCAGGCTGGTGACGGCGGCCTGCAATTCGCCGGCATCGGCGTCGCTTTCGTCGTTGGCGTCGCGCGGGCTGCGGGCGCCGCCGAGCGTCGGCCAGTCCGCGTCGTCCTGGCTCCACTCGGGCTCGGGCCCCCGCTCATCCTGCGCGGCAGGGGGGGCATCCTCACTCCGGGTTTGGCGCAGCGCGTCATCGGCGCCCGTGAACACGGCGGGCTCGTCAGGTTCCTCGCGTTCGAGCAGGGGATTTTCCTGCAGCGCCTGTTCGATTTCCTCGTTCAGCTCCAGCGAAGACAGTTGCAATAATCGAATCGATTGCTGCAACTGCGGCGTAAGCGCCAGGTGCTGGGAGAGCCTGAGCTGGAGCGTCTGTTTCATTGCACCGTCACGCGCTTCACATTCTGAAATGCTCGCCGAGATACACCCGGCGCACACCCTCATTATCGATGATCTCGGCCGGATGTCCAGCGGCGAGTACCGCGCCTTCGTTGATGATGGTGGCGCGATCGCAAATCCCCAGGGTTTCCCGCACGTTGTGGTCGGTGATCAGGACGCCGATGCCGCGCTCCTTGAGAAAACGAATGATCTTCTGGATGTCGAGTACCGCAATCGGGTCGACCCCGGCAAAGGGTTCG
>JAUXNZ010000052.1 GCA_030682595.1 Rhodocyclaceae bacterium
GTTGCAACGCAGGGCCCAGCGGTTGCCGCCGTAGGATTTCCAGGCTGACAGACCGAGCGACAGCTGCAGCAGAATGGCGATGTTGTCCGCATTGAGGGCTTGTGGCGGCACTGCGGCAGCGCAGAGATCGTCCCAGCTGACCGGGAGGTCGGCATCGAGCAACTGCAGCGTCAGTTCGGGCGCGCCGGCATAGCGGCGGAACGGGTCGGGTTGCGTCGCCCAGTCAAGCCCGCCGGGGCCGGGGGCATAGCGGTCGAGGTGGTGCTTGGAACGTTCATGGTAAGCGCGGACGGGGTCCATGAACGCAATACTAAGCCACGTCCGGGCCTGAGTCGTCGATTGAGTCGCGTTTTCGAATGTCGAGCGACCGACGGCATAAGCTGCGATAGCTTGCATAGCCTGAAACAACAACGGCCTTCCACTTGAAAGACCGCCCTGTTTCCTGGTGCCGGGAGGGGGACTCGAACCCCCACAGTGTTACCACCGGCGGATTTTGAGTCCGCTGCGTCTACCGATTCCGCCATCCCGGCTGCTGGTCGGGACGCGTAGAATGCGGCCCCGCTTGCAAGAGCGCGCATTATCCGCAAAACACCCCTGCCCCGCAACCAATGAAACTGACCCTCGACGATTTCGACTACGCCTTGCCGCCGGAGTGCATTGCCCAGGCCCCCCTGGCCGAGCGTAGCGCCAGCCGGCTGCTGGTGATGAAGGGCGACACGCTCGAGGACCGGGGCTTCACCGACTTGCCGGACTTTCTGGCGCCTGGCGATCTCATCGTGATGAACGACACGCGCGTGATGCATGCGCGGCTGTACGGGATCAAGCCCACGGGCGGTCAGGTCGAGGTGCTGGTGGAGCGCATGACGGCGGAGGATGAGGTGCTGGCGCAGGTACGCGCCAGCAAGCCGCCCAGGGCAGGCAGCTGGCTGCGGCTGGAGAATGCCTTTGATGCCGAGGTGCTAGGCCGGGAGGGCGAGTTCTACCACCTGCGCTTTCATGCCAACGAACCGGGCAACGCGGTCGAACTGATCGAGCGCTACGGCAACCTGCCACTACCGCCCTATATCGAGCGGCAGGCAGCCAACGCCGACGAGGAACGTTATCAGACCGTGTATGCCCGCGAGCGTGGCTCGGTGGCGGCGCCGACGGCAGGACTGCATTTCGACGCGCCGCTGCTCGAACGCCTGCGCGCGCGCGGCGTCGGCATCGCTTATGTGACCCTGCATGTCGGCGCCGGCACCTTTCAGCCGGTACGCGTGCAGGATCTGGCGCAGCACCACATGCACATCGAACGTTATGTGCTGCCTCAGGCGACGGCGGATGCCGTCGCGGCGACCCGGCGGCGCGGCGGCCGGATTGTCGCGGTGGGGACCACCACGCTGCGCACCCTCGAGTCAGTCGTCAATGCGGATGGCTCACTGAAAGTCGGCGCTGGCGAGACGGCGCTGTTCGTTTCGCCGGGCTATGAATTTCGCGTGGCCGACCTGCTGATCACGAATTTCCATCTGCCGAAATCGACCTTGCTGATGCTGGTATCGGCCTTCGGCGGCATGGACAATATCCGCGCCGCCTACGCTCATGCCATCGACTCCGGCTACCGTTTTTTCAGCTATGGCGACGCCATGCTGATCCATCGCCAATGAAATACACCCTCCACACCACCGATGGCGCCGCCCGGCGCGGCACGCTGACGCTCGCCCATGGCACGGTCGAAACGCCCGTATTCATGCCGGTCGGCACCTATGGCACCGTCAAGGCGATGGCGCCAGATGAACTGATCGATAGCGGCGCGCAGATCGTGCTCGGCAACACCTTTCACCTCTGGCTGCGGCCGGGGCTCGAAGTCATCGGAGCGCACGGCGGGCTGCACCGCTTCATGGGCTGGGACCGGCCGATCCTCACCGACTCGGGCGGCTTTCAGGTGTTCAGCCTCGGCGCACTGCGCAAGATCACCGAGGCAGGCGTGAAATTCGCCTCGCCAATCAACGGCGACAAACTGTTCATGCGGCCCGAGGATTCGATGCAGATTCAGCACACCCTGAATTCCGACATCGCCATGATCTTCGACGAGTGCACGCCCTACCCTGCCGATGAACGGCAGGCGGCGGAGTCGATGCGGCTATCCCTGCGCTGGGCGCAGCGGTCGCGCGACGAGCATGATCGTCTTGGCAACACCAACGCCCTGTTCGGCATTGTGCAAGGCGGCATGTTCGAAACCTTGCGCGACGAATCATTGGCCGCGCTGACCGGCATCGGCTTTGATGGTTTCGCCATCGGTGGCCTGTCGGTGGGCGAACCGAAAGAGGAGTTCGCGCGCATCCTCGCCCATACCGCCCCGCGGCTACCCACCGACCGCCCGCGCTACCTGATGGGCGTCGGCACGCCGGAGGACATCGTCTATGCGGTTGGCCAGGGCATCGACATGTTCGACTGCGTGATGCCGACGCGCAATGCGCGCAATGGCCATCTGTTCACCCGCTTCGGCGACATCCGCATCAAGAATGCCCGCCACAAGGAGGACACCCGGCCGCTCGACGCGGACTGCGGCTGCTACTGCTGCCGCAACTTCAGCCGTGCCTATCTCCATCACCTGTTTCGCTGCGGCGAGATACTCGGCGCGCGACTCAATACCATCCATAACCTGTTCTATTACCAGACCTTGATGCGCGAGCTGCGGGAAGCCATCGCGGCAGGCGAACTTGCCGCCTACGTCGTGCGCTTCACGAAAGACCGGGCAACGGCACAGGTATAATGCGCAGCTTCGATTTTTCTCACTTCCACCTGGAGCACTAAAACATGCTGATTTCCAATGCCTACGCCCAAGCCGCCGGCTCGGATCCCACCGGCGGACTGATGGGTCTGCTGCCCATCATCCTGATGTTCGTCGTGCTGTGGTTCCTGATGATTCGGCCGCAGATGAAAAAAGCCAAGGAACACACCAAAATGGTGGGCGAACTCGCCAAGGGCGATGAAGTCGTCACCCAGGGCGGCATGGCCGGCAAGATCGTCAAAGTCAGCGACAACTATGTCACCCTCGAAGTGGCCGAAGGCAAAAATGGCCCCGTCGAAGTGCTGATCCAGAAACAGGCAGTCGGCGCCATGCTGCCCAAGGGTTCACTCAAG
>JAUXNZ010000055.1 GCA_030682595.1 Rhodocyclaceae bacterium
CTCCTCCGGTTCCGCAATGGAACCGTTTAAGCCCCGGCCTTCGGTCGGGGCTTTTTTTTCGCCGTCCCGCCAGCGCCGACTTTTTGTTGGCGCGTCGGCGGGACGCCAAAACCCCCGCCAGCGCCGACTTTTTGTTGGCGCGTCGGCGGGACGCCAAAACCGCCGCCAGCGCCGACTTTTATTTTGGGTCGAAGCGGTAGCCGAGTTGCGTCACGCCGCGCTTGAGTACCTCGATCGCCAGGACCACCTGCGCCGGCGCTCCGCGCACGCCCAGTTCAATATGTGGACGGACGCTTGCGCTGCCCAGGGTCGGCAGGCTGAATACCGTGAGACCAGTGAAGTCGGCTTCGACCTGATGCATCAGGTCGAGCATGACGCCTTCCAGCCCTTCCCAGACCAGAATCGCTGCCTCGGCTTCCGACAACTGGCCATAATCATCGCGGTAATAGGTATCGAGCACCCACTCGGCCATCGGCCAGGACATTTGCGGAAAGCCGGGTAGAAAATGGTGATCGCCCAATGAAAAGCCGGGGATGCGGTTGAAGGGATTGGGGATGATGCGACTGCCCCGCGGCACCGTGCCGAGTTCAAGTCGCGCCGGGGTGACTGGCTGACCGATCTCGGCCATGCGCGCGCGAATCTCGCGCTCCGCGTCAGCATTGAGTTCCAGCGGTACGCCGGCAGCGAGCGCGGCCGCCTGGCGCGTATGGTCGTCGGGCGTGACGCCGATGCCGCCAAAACAAAACACGACATCGCCCGCAGCCAGCGTGCGGCGCAACACCTCGACCAGGCGTGGCCGTTCGTCGCCCAGATACTGCGCCCATGACAGGCGCAGGCCCCGCTCTGGTACGGCGAAGATCTCGATCAGCCTGGCAAAATGCTTGTCCTGCCGCTTGCCGCGCATGATCTCGTCACCAATGATGAGCGCGCCGTAGGTTCTGCTGATCCTTTGGCTCTTGGTCATACAGTTATCCCATTCTCGCTGCGCAAACGCCGCAGCGAAGCAAGACACAAGTGCACAAACAAAAGGGCGGTGAAGGCCAGCGAAAACAAGTTGAGCAGTGGCACGTGCGCCAGCAGCGCACTGACCAGTCCGGCCAGATACAGCTTGCCCTTTTCGCGCCGGATCAGCGTTGTACGTTCGGCGGGCAGCGCATGCTCGGCGAGGGCGTCGAAGCGAAAAGCCCGCTGGTTAAGCCAGGCCGCCCAGAAGATCGGCAGGACCAGCAGCGCACCGGGAATCAACAGCAATGGCAGGGTCACGAGCCAGCCGACAATGAAGATCGCTCCCGCCGCCAGCGTGTTGGCCAGGCTGCCCCACAGCGCCGCGCTGACCGAACCCTGGCGCGAAACATCGGGGTAGTCGCGCGCCGCGACCAGCGTCATCATGCGCGGCAGGGCAAACATCGCCACCAGCAACAAAGCGGTGAAATACACCAGCGGCGCAAAGACGAACAACACGGCGATGTGCGCGAGCCATGCCCCCAGCCAGGTCAGCCATGACCATTCGGGCAGCTGCGTGACGATCCACGCGGAAACGGGCATCCAGGCAAAGTAAGCCACGCCCGACCAGAGCGCCAGCGCAAGCAGCGGCGGCCACAGCGCATGCCAGAGCATCTCCGGCCGCAGCAGGTCACGTGCCGCGCGCAGCACGGTTTGCGGCAGGCTATCCGTGGCCGTCATGATCTCGCTCTCCCCTCCCACATTTTCTGCAAACGTTTCAGCGACACCGGACTTGGCGTCTTCAGTTCCTGGGCGAACAGCGCCACGCGCAATTCTTCCAGCAACCAGCGATATTCTTCCAGAAACGGGTCGCTCACGCTGGCCTTGCGCAGCGCGCTGCGCTCCCGCGCCCAAGCCTGCGCCAGCGCCTGCCAGTCCGCCATCAGCCGGGCATCACGCGCCACATCGTTCTTCGCCTTGTCGAGGCGCAGGCTGATCGCCTTCAGGTAGCGCGGAAAGGATTGCAGTCGTTCGAAGGGCGTGGCGGTGATGAAGCGTTTTTGCAGCAGCTCATCGAGCTGGATCCTGATGTCGGCACAGGCCTGCGGAAAGGTTTTCTGCGCAGCGGCCAGCTTCTTCAGCAGGGTCGCATGCTCCGTCAGGATCAATCCCACCAGCCGCACGATTTCCTGGGCCACCAGCAGGATGCGGCCCTTCGCCGCGTCACGCCGTGCCGCGAACGCCGACTCTTCAGTCGGCAGCGGCTCCATCAGGCAGGTGCGTTCCAGCGTGGCGGCGATCAACTGTTCCTTCAATTCCTTCTCGGTACCCAGCGGGAGGAACTGGATAGCCATGGTGCGCAGGTCCGGCAACTTCTCGATGGCCTTGACCTGCGCCGCCAGTTGCAGGGCGAACAGGCGGGCCAGCCCCTTGCGGTGCTCGCTGCTTGCCTGGTCCTCCGTGTCGTAGGCGGTCAGGCGCACGCCATCGCCTTCATCCACCAGTGCCGGGAAGCCCAGCACCGGCCGGCCGGCCACAGCAACTTCCAGCAGTTCGGGCAATGCGCCGAAGGTCCACGTTGTGGAAGCGATCGCCGTCTCGCCAGCGCCGACTTTTGCGCTGCTGGCAAGCTGCACATCGGCAGCGGTAAAAGCCTGCGTCACCCGGTCGCCATACTGGGCGCGCAACTCGGCCAGATTGCGCGACATGGCCAGCGTGCCACCGTGCTCGTCCAGCAGCCGGAAGTTCATGAAGAGATGCGGCCGCAGTTCGCCGGGGCGCAGACTGTCGAGGGGAAGTTTCAGTGCAATCTTCTCCTCGATGCTGCGCGTCAGGGCCCGCACTAGTGGTTCATCCGCGGAAATATCGTCGTCCACTTCCGCGCAGAAATTTTCGGCAAACGCATCGAGCGGCTGCACGCGATGGCGGTATTTCTGCGGCAAGGTTTTGAGCAGCGCGATGACCTTTTCCTTGAGCAGGCCGGGCACCAGCCATTCAAGGCGCGTCGCCGGCACCTGATTGAGCGCCATCAGCGGCAATGCCAGCGTCACGCCGTCATCAGCAGCGCCAGGGTCGTGATGATAGGCAAGCGGGTAAATCTGGCCACGATGTTCGAGCGTGTGCGGAAAGGCGTCGGTGGTGATGCCGGCCGCCTCGTGGCGCATCAGC
>JAUXNZ010000057.1 GCA_030682595.1 Rhodocyclaceae bacterium
GCCTGAGCCAGCCGGCGAGGATTTGCAGCACGCCGGTGAGGATGGTCGCTGCCAGCAGGTATTGCAGGCCGTGCTCCTTGACCAGCATCACCATCAGCAGCGCCATCGCGCCGGTGGCGGCGGAAATCATGCCGGGCCGGCCGCCGGTGAAGGCCATCACGGTGGCGATGCAGAAGGAGGCGTAGAGGCCGACCTTGGGATCGACCCCGGCGATGATGGAAAAGGCGATGGCCTCCGGAATCAGCGCCAGCGCGACGACGAGGCCGGCGAGCAGATCGTTGCGGACATTGGATAGCCAGTCCTGGCGGAGTGTTTTTATGTTGAGCATGTCGGGAGGAAGCAAGAGTCGTAGCGGAGCGCCACCCATTGGAGATCGGGGCGCGCGTGGCGGCGGCCGGGGATGCCGCCGTCAGGTGCTTCGGTCGGAGCTAGGGCGGTGTCAGCCGGGCGGCTGCCGCGCGGAACCGCGCAGGGGCGGGAGAGGTGGAAGCTCGATGCATTGGCGAATTTTAACAGGCCGTCACGTGAAACCTTGCAGCGTGAGGGTTTCACGGAAAGGCGGCGCCGGCGGGATGAAATGCCCCGAAGCGGGTACGGCGGCTAGATACGGATCAGCCCAGCAGTTTGACGATGTCCTCGACCGCCGGCACCTTGCCCGCGATCATCACCTGGCCATCGATCGCCACCGCCGGGGTGAACATCACGCCGCGCTGGGCAATCGCCTTCATGTCGTAAAGATGCTCGACTTCCGCGCTCTTGCCGGTTTGTACCAGCGCGGCCTGCACGCGACGTTCGGTTTCGTGGCACTTGGCACAGCCACTGCCGAGGATTTCGATTTTCATGATGCGCTCCTTTCGTTCAGGCGGAGAAGATGAAATTGCCGGCGAACCAGCCGGCGAAGCTGCCGAGGATGATGATGGTCGTCACATAGACGAAGGCTTTCTTTGGGCCAAAGATGCGCGCGATGGCAAGCCAGTTCGGCAGGCTCAGCCCCGGCCCGGTGAGCAGCAGGGTCAGAGCCGGCCCCTGGCCCATGCCCATCTTCATCAGCGAATCGACGAAAGGCGCTTCGGTCATCGTGGCGAAGTAACTGACGCTGCCGAGCAGCGTGGCGAAGAAGGCGGCGGACAGCGACGAGCCGCCAAGCCATTCCTGCACCCAGGCTTGCGGAATCAGCCTGGTGATGACGCCGACGACGAAGACGCCGATCAGCAGATAGGGAAAAATCGTGCGCACGAACCACCACGATTCGTTGAGCCAGTCCTTGAGTTCGTCCTTCGATTTCGCATGCCAGGCGTAGCCGAACACCGCGACCGACGCCACCAGCCAGACCACGACCTTGTGCCAGTAGGGGCCGTGCTGGATCAGATAATTCGGCGCCAGCAGCGAAACGATCAGCAGGCCGAGCAGAATCAGATCGGAACGGCTCACCAGTCGCGGCGCCTCGCCGGCGGGCGCGGCCGCCTGCATCGTCGCCAGCCGTTCCGCCTCTTCGCGGCGGAACACGAAGCTCATCACCCAGCCGACGATGAAAGCCATCAGGAGCGCCGTGACGAGGCGTACGACCAGCATCTCGGTGCCGAGGATGGTGCCGGTGTAGGTCAGCGCGAGGATGTTGGCCGCCGGGGCGACCCACAGCAGGATGAAGGCGGCGCCGATGGCCGCGCCGCCGAAATAGAGCCCGCTGCCGACCGGAATGACCGTGCAGGAACAGGCGGCGATGAAGAAGCTGCCACCCGCGGCGGTCGGGAAAGAGCGCAACTTGCTGGTCGCCGCGCCGAGGTAATGGATGATGGCTTCCTTCGAAACGAAAGTCACCATCGCGCCGGCCAACAGGAAGGCTGGGATCAGGCAGGTCAGCACATGCAGGGCAACATAGTCCCACAACGCCAAGCCACCTGCTTCGAGAAGTTCGTTGATCATGATCTCTCCCGCGGTCACGCTTTACATACAGGTGAATATAGACCCCGCAGCGACACTTTCGCCACCCTTATTCGTGGAGGCTATGACATAGTCATAAGGATGCTATGCCTTCGACCGATGCTGCCGCTGTTGCCAGGCCTTTTCGGGTTAACGATCATGGTGGCTGGCACCACCCCTGAAGATGAAAGAGACTATGGGGTGGAAGGTGGCGGGTAGAGGTCGTAATAGTTTTTGGCGGCTCGACCCCGCGGTTAACGTGACCCGCCGGACTGACTCGCACGCTAAAAGGGGACACACGCCAAAAGGGGACACACCACGATTTCCGATCTGCGAGTTGATCGTATAGCCACGCTGGATCGAGGTCGGCGCCGTCAGGCCAAGTTAGGACGCCCAATTCAATCCGCACTTGCGCAAAGTACGCTGCGTTTGCCAAGGGGGCATAGATTCCGGGGTTGGGGGAACTTAAAACCGACGCACAGTCGATAATGCCCGAGCGGCCATCGTTGAACGTGACCGTCAACCGGTAATCAGGCAACACGCCGACTCCGCGGATGCGCCACGGCGAGGCAGGCGCCGGCGTTACTCCAGTGGCGGGATTTTTTTCGGTGACTGCTTCGCTTGGCATGGCCGCATCATGATCCCACTGATGCCGTACCCGCTTCGGGGCATTTCATCCCGCCAGCGCCGACTTTTTTCGCATCCCCTGCATCCTTTTCAGCCGGCTTCGTCTCCTGTACAAACCCCGATCTGGAGTCTTGCATGAACGAAACCAGCTTCACTGCCGTCCCGCCAGTCCCGAAAAAGGGATTTCCTGCGGTCACGCCGACTTTCTGGCGCTGGATCGTCGGCATCGCCATCGCCGTGGTCGCCTGGGTGGCGGCCTATGCGCAACTCATTCCCTTCGCCGACTGGGTGGTCGCGACGCTGGGCCTCGAACGCGGCACGCACTTCACCGAGGCGGTCCATTTCTTCGTCTACGACACGCCGAAGGTG
>JAUXNZ010000065.1 GCA_030682595.1 Rhodocyclaceae bacterium
AGCCCTCTTCGCGCCAGTATCCGTGGATCGGCTTCGATTACAGCGACAAGGAAAAACTGCACCGCCTCGCCGTTGAAATGGACAAACTCAACTTCGCCTATGTGCCCGGCACGCCGGTCATCAGGAATTTCAGTGCTGCCATCGAGGCCGGCGAAAAAGTCGCCATCATCGGCGAGAACGGCGTCGGCAAGACCACCTTGCTACGCCTCTTGGCCGGGGCAGCGCTGCATGGCCTGGCACCCACGCATGGCAAGGTGAAATGGGCGGAAAAAGCCCGCCCGGGCTACTTTGCCCAGGACCATGCCGCCGACTTCGCGACCGACATGAGCCTGACCGACTGGATGGGCCGGTGGGTGCGCGAAGGCGGTTATGAGGGCGGCGAGGTGGAAACGCTGATTCGCGGCACCCTCGGCCGCCTGCTGTTCTCCGGCGATGAAGTGAAGAAATCGGTCAAGGTCATCTCCGGCGGCGAACAGGGGCGCATGCTGTTCGGCAAGCTGATCCTGCTGAAGAACAACGTGCTGCTGATGGACGAACCGACCAACCACCTCGACATGGAATCCATCGAATCGCTCAACAATGCGCTGGAAAAATACGCCGGCACGCTGATCTTCGTCTCCCACGACCGCGAATTCGTCTCCTCGCTCGCCACGCGCATCATCGAGATCAAGACCGACGGCACCATCACCGACTACCGCGGCAACTACGAGGAATACCTCGCCAGTCAGGGCGTCGATTAAAAGTCGGCGCTGGTAGGACGGCGGCTAAGCGCCCTTATGCTGCCTGATGGCTTTTTCATGGGCAATGACCGCCAGCGGGGAGGCGTCCTTTTTACACGCTGATGGTTGCGCAAGTCGGGCCCAGCAGCAAGCCGGACAATTCCCCCAAACCCAGGCGCAAGAGCCCACGCGCCGCCTTCAATCAAGCACCAGCCATATTTCGTTCCGGCGCAGAAACCACGGTGTCCACGGCGGGTCGAATCGCGCCCAGATGGCTTCGCCATGCCAGCGCAAGCCCGCCGTCCCCAGAGCATCCTGAAGCTTCTTCAGGTGCTCTGCGTAGCGGCTCTGCGACCAGGTACCGGAGTAGCCGATGACCGCCAGCGTTCGCGCCGGTACGCTGCGCAGGGTGACGCTTGAATTGACCGGTTCCGGGAGGGTGTCCAGCGTCCATTCCGCAGGCATCGCGAACTGGATGACATAGGCACCGGAGCTGGCGCTTTGCGTCACCGGTGCCGTCATTGCAATTTTGGTGGGTGTTTGCGCCACGGGCGCGGTCATCTCGATCTTGCGCGCGCCCTTGTTGCCGCCGAAAATATATCCGGCCAGGGCGCGAAAGCCCTGGTTTCCGGCGTCTTCAGCGGCGGCGAGGACGGTCGTTTCCGCCACCAGATAGGCTTCGTAGCGGCGCACCTCGAAAGCATCGTAGGCTCGGACCAGCGTGTAGCGGGGTTCGTCAATTGCCATGGCGGAACTCCAGGCCAGCAGCAGGATGCAGGCAGCCAGAAAGCGAAATCGGGTCATTGGGGTGGAAGTGCGGAGACTGTCACAGGCTCGAATACTACCGCCTGCAGCGTGCGCCGCTCGAGCACCTGGCGCAAGCGTGCAAGAGGCGCGGCAGCTTGCCCGCTGACGAGAGGTGGTTGTAATCTGGCACACTTGTACTGGCTTCCGGCAGGGATGAGATGAGTACCGATCAAGAGATTCAACCGGTTCTGCGGGATCTGTTCTGTTCCCAACGCTATGCGGTGCTGGCGACCGACGACCATGGGCAGCCATTCGCCAGCCTGATGGCCTTTGCCGCAACCGAAGACCTGCGGCAAATCGTGGTACTGACCGAGCGGACCCGACGCAAGTTCGCCAACCTCAAGGCGAACCGCCGGGTCGCCCTGCTGATTGACGACCGAGCGAACAAGGGGTCGGACACGCAAGATGCGGTGGCGGTAACCGCTATCGGCGAAGCGCAGGAAGCTGGTGCCGCAGCAGGCGCTGCCCTGCTCGGACTCTTCCTCACTCGCCATCCGTATCTGGACACCTTCGCGGCATCGCCCGCCTGTGCCATCGTCACGGTGGAGATCAGTTCCTACCTGCTGGTTTCCCGCTTCGAGCGGGTGCTCGAATGGCGGCCAGCCTAAAGCGCTCCTGCCGGGCATCCTCTGGCCGACTTGCCTGCCGCCGCGGCGCGCTTGCCGCGACGAGCGCCTCCGCCGCGCGCCGGCCCGAGTAAAGGGCCCAATTGATCGTCGGGGCATTGCAGTATTCGCCGCAAACGTACAACCAATCAGTACGCCGCGGATCGCGGTATCGCGGGTTTTCGACGGGAGCCGTTTGCAGCGGCAGTGCAGCGGGGAGACGAAACGTCTTGAGGTGGCGCCAGCTACCGACTGCCGCACCGAACCATCCTCTCATTTGGTCGCGTACCGCGGCCTCCAGCGCCGCGTCATCCTGCGCAGGGATGCCGGGAACGTTGATTGCGATCAGGGAATCACCGGCTGGCGCATAGTCGCGTGATAGCAGCGTCGGCACTACCAGGCTGTTCACCGGACCGTGTCCGGTCGCGTTGAGCACCAGAATCGGTTCATCAATCGGCGGTGTTGCGGCTGCAAAATAGAGGCAGGTGGTGCCCCGCATGGCGGGCACGGGTTCGTCACCGAGCAAACGCGCCGTCGCGACACCATCGGTGGCCACCACCACGGCCCTGGCCAAAATGCGCTCGCCGGTGTCGAGCGTGACGCCGCCCGCGCTCAGCCCGGTGACACGCGCACCGGTGCGCAGCGTGTCGGCGGGCAAGGCCGCCAGGAGCTGGGCCGGAATCGCGCCCATGCCGGTCGCGGGCACGGCCGTGTCACCCGCCGCGAAGGCGCGAAAGCAGAACTCGAATGCACGGCTCGAGACCGACAGTGCAGGATCGAAGAACACGCCAGCAAGAAATGGCCGGAAGAAGCGGTCGACGCTGGCATCGCTGAAGCCAAGTTCGCGCAGGCGGGCAGCGGCCGTCGTCTCGGGGCGGGCGTAAATCTGGTCGATGCTGGCTGACATCAACTGCCGGCGCAGCAGCGCCATGCGCCATTTGTCGGCCAGCGTTCCCACCGGCGAGAACAGCGTGCCAAGGGCGGCCAGAGGCTGGCGCCAGGGATCGGCAATCCGGTGGAAACGCCCCTCGAAGCGGATCAGCGCGCCGGGAACGAACGCCCGCAAGTCAAGTGCCGACAAGTCCAGCGTGCTGCGCGCTTCCGGATAGGCCGTCTGCAGTACCTGGAAACCACGGTCGAGTCGATAGCCCTGGTGAAGCTCGGTACCGATCCGGCCTCCGGCCGTTGCGGCGGCCTCCAGCAGGCGCACCGACCGTCCCTGCCGCACCAGTTCGCGTGCACAGTTGAGTCCGGCCAGCCCGGCCCCGACTACGATTGCGTCAGTCTTGTCCATGCTTCAGCATCGGGTGACATGGCCGCTGACCGCGACGCTTTTCCTGATTCTCATACATGCCGATCACGAACCGGCTGCGGCGGACGTCGGACTGGCCTGGCAAGGCGCATCTTCCGCGCGCAAGGCGATCGCCCTCGCCATGCCGTGAAATATCAGCGCATGCGACGGAGCGAAGGCATACCAGTACAGCAGGCCCAGAGTCCCCGCGGGGTGCCAGTAGGCGGTCACGGTAATCCGCGTGTGAGCCGGCCCCACCGGACGGACCTCGAACTCAAGCACGCCGGCACCCGGCGCTTTCATGCCAAACGCCAAGGTCAGGCGCCGCAATGGATCCGCACCGATGACCCGCCACGAATCGATCACATCGCCAACGCGGACATCCTGCGGATCGCGCCGGCCGCGATTGCGGCCCGGTCCGCCGAGCGCCCAGTCGATGGTCTCGCGGATGCCCCAGAGCCAGTTGAAGGCGAAATAGCGGTTCTCGCCGCCGATCGCCGCCACCTGATCCCAGACCGCCTGCGGCGAGGCGCGCGCAATGAACGAGCCTGCGGCGCGCTTGGCATAGAAGGCATACTCCGGGTTGTAGTCGCGATACATCAGGGCTCCCTCGGTCCAGCGGGCGGCGACGGCGTGGCGACGTTCGACCTCGAACACCTCCTGCACGGCTTCGGCGTAAGTCAGCAATCGCTGCGGGATCAGCGCGCGAATCTCGCGGTCATCCGCCGCGATGTGCAATTTGAGCCCGTCGATCAAGGCGCGTCCAGTGCTGGTCGGCACCGCCGTAACCAGTCTCAGCCAATACGACGACAGCCGCGGGCTGAGCACCGGCACCGGCACGACCAGCGGCGATTTGCCCACGGCCTGGCCGTATTGCTGCATCAGTTCCTTGTAGCTCAGGATCTCGGGGCCCGCAATATCGAAAATGCGGCCGGCCGCCTCTTCCCGCACCGCAACTTCGATCAGGTAGTGAAGCACGTTGGACAAAGCGATCGGCGGCGATGTTGACTCTACCCAGCGTGGCGTGACCATCACCGGCAGGTGGTTCACCAGATCGCGGATGATTTCAAATGAGGCGCAGCCAGGACCGACGATGATGCCGGCGCGCAACTCCGTAACGGGCACCTTGCCGGCGCGCAGTATCTCCCCCGTGACGCGACGCGAAACGAGGTGCGGCGAATCCGCACCGCCCGGAATCAGGCCGCCAAGATAGACGATGCGCTTGATTCCGGCACGTTCCGCTGCCGCAGCGAAGTTTTCTGCGCCACGTCGCTCGACATCACCGAAATCATCGCCGGCGCGCATGCAATGAACCAGATAGATGGCAATCTCCTGGCCGGCGAGCGCTGCGTCCAGGGCCGGCCCATCGAGAACATCGGCCTCGGCCAGTTCCACCCCCTGCCAGCCACGGCCCGCCAGCACCGCCATGCTGCGCGCCGCCGCCCTCACCGGATAGCCGCGTGCAGCAAGCTCAACCACCAGGTTGGTGCCGATGTAGCCGCTGGCCCCCATCACCACCACTCTGGGCTTGGCGGTCTGACTGTTCCTCTGCGGCCTCACGGCGGCGTTTGCTGTGTTCATGATTTCACTCCGTTTCGTGTTCATTCGCGCGTCGGCGCAGCGGATGCCGCAATGAGACCGGCAACAGCCGGCAGCGCTTGAACAAATCTGGTTATAGAAATCATTTTGTCCTGGACAGATGAAGATATGAAACGCAAGATATCGTCACAGATACAAATTGTCAACTACATTGTCCTGGACAAATTAATCTTTAATGGACAATTCAAACCACGAAATTACCGCTTCGTCTTCCATGACGGGCCTCAGCATCAAACCCCCGCCCCCCTTCGCTCCCTCGCGGGGAGGGGTTCCTGGTTTGCTCGCTGCGCTCGAATATCACAGCGCACTTATTTTGTATTTCACGTTAACCCAGCGGCTGAAACAGCACGTCCAGGTCGGCGGCGCCGATGAGGTGCTGGCCGCCCCGGCCGCCGGTGATGAGTTGGTCGGCCAGTCCTTTCTTGCGCGCTTGCAGGGCGAGGATTTTTTCTTCCACCGTGCCCTGCGTCATCAGCTTGTAGACGAACACCGGTTTGTCCTGGCCGATGCGGTGTGCTCGGGCGGTCGCCTGTTCCTCGACGGCCGGATTCCACCACGGGTCATAATGAATCACCGTGTCGGCGGCGGTCAGGTTGAGACCGGTCCCGCCCGCCTTGAGGCTGATGAGGAAAAGCGGCACGCGGCCTTCCTGAAAGTCGGCAATCGGCGTTTCGCGGTCTCTGGTCTGGCCGGTGAGCTTGGCGTAGCGGATGCCCTGTTTGTCCAGCGCCGCCTCGATCAGCTTGAGCATGGAGGTGAATTGCGAGAACAGCAAAATCTTGCGGCCTTCGTCGAGCAGTTCTTCCACCATTTCCAGCAGGAGCGTCAGCTTGGCCGACCCGGCGTGACCCTTGTTAACGATGGCGCGGGCCGCATCGAGCTTGACGAGTCGCGGGTCGCAGCAAACCTGGCGCAGCTTGAGCAGGGCATCGAGAATCATGATCTGGCTTTGGCCGACGCCCTTTTCCAGGAGGACTTCGCGCAGTTTCTTGTCGAACACGACACGCAGCGATTCGTAGATGTCGCGCTGGCCGCCTTCGAGTTCGACCCAGCGCACGATTTCGGTGATCGGCGGCAATTCGGCGAGCACTAGCTCTTTCGTGCGGCGCAGCAGAAAAGGTCGCACCCGTTCGGCGAGCATCTGACGCGCCAGGGGATCGCCCTGCTTTTCGATGGGCGTGCGGAAGACTTTGACAAAGCGCTTGCGCGTGCCCAGAAATCCCGGCATGAGAAAGTCGAAATGCGCCCACAGCTCGCCCAGATGGTTTTCCAGCGGTGTGCCGGTCAGTGAAAGACGGTGGCGCGCCTTGAGTTTGCGGGCGACTTGATGCGCCTGAGCCTTGGGATTTTTGATGAACTGCGCTTCGTCGAGCACCAGAAAATGAAACTGTTGCTGCAGCAGCGTTTCCCGGTCGCGCACCAGGAGCGGATAGGTGGTGAGGATGATGTCGGCATCGGCAATCGCGGCGAAGCGTCCGGCACGATCGGGGCCGTGCAGCGTCAGCACCTTGAGATCGGGGGCAAACTGCGCCGCCTCGTTGCGCCAGTTGGCCATCAGGCTGGTGGGGGCGATGACGAGGCTGGGGCAATCGGCGCGGCCGCCATGTTTCTCCAGTTGCAGGTGGGCCAGTGTCTGCACCGTCTTGCCCAGCCCCATGTCGTCGGCGAGGATGCCGGCCAGATCGTATTCGCGCAAGAATTGCAGCCAGTTGAGGCCGTCCTGCTGGTAGTGCCGCAACGCGGTGCGAAAAGTCGGCGCTGGCGCGACGGCGGCGATGCCGGAAAAATCCTTGAGACGGGCGCCGATGCCGCGCAGCCGTTCGCCGCCCAGCCAGTGCGTCGGCATTGCGTCGAGCGCGGCCAGCATGGCGGCGTGGTGGCGCGAGAGGCGTGGCCGCCCATCGGGCCGTTCATCATCGAGAAACTCCAGCAGCGGCAAGAGCCAGGCGCGCAAGCGTTTGACCGGCACGGGCAGGACGCGCCGCGCATCGAGCGCCAGCAGCACCTGTTCCGTCTCGGCCATGCCGGCAAGCCGTTGCAGCAGTTGCGGTTGCGCGGTGATCAGGTTCACCAGTGGCGCCACCAGGCTGATGCGTTCGCCGCCGATCATCACGCCCAGATCGAGGCTGAACCAGTCGCTGTCCGGCGCTTCCTCGACATCGGCAAACCAGTTGTCGGGACGCGCCAACTGGTAGGGGAAGTCTTCGGCAATTTCCACGGCTATGCCATGCGCTTCGAGGCGGGCGACGCCTTCGGCCAGAAAAGGCAGCCAGCCGCGGGCGTCCGGGATCAGCGGTATCAGGCATTCGCGCGCGGTGTCGCTGCGGCGGTAATTGGGTTTGCGCCGGGCCAGAGCGTCCAGGCCCGCGGCCTGCAAGTGCTGCCAAACCCGCTGCTCCGCGGCCAGGTCGCGCGCCAGGGCCCTTGTCTGCAGGCCTTGCTGAATGTGCAGCAGCGGTGGTGGCATGGCTTCGCCAACCACCGGCGGCAAACCGGGATAGTCGAACATCAGCTCGGCGAGGCCGATTTCGTCACTGATGCCGCGCATGTGAAGATGACGAATCAGGCCCGGTTTCAGCGCCAGCCGCGCAGTCGGCACGCCTGCCGGAGGAATGCCGGGTTGCGCCAGCGCCGGTCGCCCGCGGCGCTGAGTTTGCTGCGAATCCGGGCGCGCATTCGAGCGCTCCAGCGCCGTAATCAGCAAGGCGGCGGCATGCTGGCAGCGGGTGCCGACCGGACAGGTGCATTCACTGCTCACCCCAAGGAATCTGCCGCTGGCCGGGTCGATTGACACCCGCGCATGCACCGCGTAGGGGAAGCGCTGCGAGCCCCTGACGGCGCCGCCGACATGCAGGCCGCGCCCCTTGTCGTCATCGACTTCAAGGACGGTGACGCGCGCTTCGGCGGCGTACTGAACGCCGCGCGCCAGCAGGGCGGGATCAAAAAAAATGGCCAGCTCACCGGCCGCCAACGTGGTCTTGTCGACCATGCCTTCAGCGGGAGTTCGTGCGCGTTGCCGTGACGCAGTCCTTGACAAGCCCGGGCCCGCGATAGATCAGGCCGGAATAGATCTGCACCAGTTGCGCGCCGGCATCCAGCTTGGCTTGCGCCTTGGCGCCATCGACCACACCGCCGGCGGCGATGATCGGCACTTCGCCAGCGAGCGCGGCGGCGAGCTTCTTGACGACAAGGGTCGACGCCTCGAACAGCGGCGCGCCTGACAGACCTCCGGCTTCCTCGGCGTTGGGCTGGCCGGCGACCTTGGCGCGGTCGAGCGTGGTGTTGGTGGCGATGACGGCTTCGATGCGATGGCGGCGGAGGGCCGCGGCGATATGCGTGATTTGCGCGTCGTCGAGGTCGGGGGCGATCTTCAGCGCGAGCGGCACATGGCGGCCATGTTGCTGTGCGAGTTGGTTCTGCCGCGCCTTGAGCGCGCCGAGCAGGGCATCGAGTTCGGATTCATCCTGCAGGGCGCGCAGGTTTTTGGTGTTGGGGCTGGAGATGTTGACCGTGATGTAGGTGGCAAACGGATAGGCTTTTTCGAGGCCGATCAGATAATCGGCGGCGGCGTTCTCGATGGGGGTGTCGGCGTTCTTGCCGATGTTGATGCCGAGCACCCCTTTGAAGCGGGAGGCGCGGACGTTGGCGAGCAGGGCGTCGATGCCGTGATTGATGAAGCCCATGCGGTTGATGATGCCCTCGACCTGCGGCAGGCGGAACATGCGCGGCTTCGGGTTGCCCGGCTGGGGTCTCGGGGTGACGGTGCCGACTTCGATGAAGCCGAAGCCCCAGCCGGCCAGCGCGTCGATGGCTTCGCCATTCTTGTCGAGGCCGGCGGCGAGGCCGATGCGGTTGGGGAAGTCGATGCCCATGACGCGGGTCGGCGTGTCGGCCAGCG
>JAUXNZ010000073.1 GCA_030682595.1 Rhodocyclaceae bacterium
CTGCTGCAGTGTTTCGCAAGTGCGGCGCGCGCCGGGCGAAACGCCCTCGGGGCGAATGCCGTGGCGCTCGGCCGGAATGATTTCGACGGGATGGGGCGAGGGTTCGCCGCGTTTGAAGATGCGGCGCAAAAGTTTTCGGATCATGGGGCGCTCAAGGAACACGAAGGGCCGCCCCGAGCGTTGCTTGGCCCCTTGAGGGGGGATCGCCGCAAGGCGGCGATTGCGGGGTGGGCCCGCATCATACGCGAAGGCTCAGAATGGGCCAGCCGAGTTTGCTGGCATGCGCGCGCAGGGTGTCGTCGGGGTCGACAGCGACGGGGTGGCTGACCTTGGCCAGCAGCGGCAGGTCGTTCAGCGAATCGCTGTAAAAAGTGCTGCGTTCGAAAGCGCCCCACCACAGGCCGAGCGATTCGAGCCAGGCCTCAACCCGCTCGATCTTGCCTTCGCGGAAGGATGGCGTGCCGCGCGGCGCGCCGGTGAACTGACCGTTCCGCTGGGCGGGAATGGTCGCGACCAGATGCGGAATGCCGAACTCGCGGCAGATCGGGCCGGTGACGAAACTGTTGGTGGCGGTGACGATGGCGCACAGGTCGCAGGCTTGGAGATGCCGGTCGACCAGCACGCGCGCCGCCGTGCTGATCCGCGGCAGGATACTGGTCGCCATGAATTCGCGATGCCAGGCATCAAGCTCCGTGCGCGAATGGCGGGCGAGCGGCGCCAGTTGAAATTCCAGGAAGGTATGAATGTCGAGCACGCCGGCCTTGTAGGCGTCGTAAAAATCCTGGTTTTTCGCTTCATGCACTTCGCGGTCGAGCACGCCCTTGGTGATGAGGAATTGCGCCCATTCAAAATCTGAGTCGCAGGAAAGGAGGGTGTTGTCAAGATCAAACAGGGTCAGGTTCATTATTGTCAGGAACGAGTTGGAGTTGCAGGGCTTCTTTCAGGAGCGGTAGCGTGGCATGGCGCTGGCGCTCCAGAGTGGTGCGGTCGAGATGATCTAGCACTGCCAGCAGCGAGGGCAGGTCGCGGCGGCCGTGGGATAGCAGATAACGCACCAGGCCGTCGTCGACCTTCAGGCCGCGTTCCAGCGCATGGCGGCGCAGGGCGGCGGCCTTTTGTTCATCGTTGAGCGTCTTGACCTCGTAGATTAGCGCCTGGCCGATGCGCGTGCGCAAATCCTCGCGCAGTTGCAGCTTCAGCGGCGGGGCGCTGCCGGCGAGCAGCAGGCCGAGGCCGAGCAAGCGCGCGGTGTTGAAGATGCGAAACAGGGCGATTTGCGCGGCGTCGTCCAGGTTGTCGACGGCGTCGACAATCAGCAGGCCGCCGGGGGGGGCGGTGAAATCTTCGGCTTTGGGTGCATCGGCCAGCAGCAGCACCGGTCGGCGGCGCAGGGCAAGCGTCGCCGTCGCCGCCAGCAGATGACTCCTGCCGCAACCTTCGCGTCCCCAGAGATAGAGGGCGTCAAAGCAGCCGGACGCGGCCAGCGCGCGCAGCCGCGCCAGCAGTTCCTGGTTTTCGCCGACGATGAAATTGTCGAGGCTGGGCGCCTGGGTAAGCTGGAGGTCAAGGAGGAGTTGGGTCAAGGTCTTCTGCGGGCTGATTGCGGTAAATTCGCGGCAAACTTCGCGGTAAAATCCAAAACTTGTTGCGCGGCAGACGCAATTATCGTCGCAAATCCATCTTTTTAGCCCGACCTTGCCCATGAAACCCTCCTCCAGCTCCATGACTTACCGCGATGCCGGGGTCGATATCGATGC
This sequence comes from Rhodocyclaceae bacterium, assembly GCA_030682595.1. Taxonomy (GTDB): domain Bacteria; phylum Pseudomonadota; class Gammaproteobacteria; order Burkholderiales; family Rhodocyclaceae; genus Sulfuricystis. Next base: position 1,758 of record JAUXNZ010000073.1, read on the forward strand.
CGGCGACCTGCTGGTCGAACGCATCAAGCCCGCCGCGAAACGCACGATGCGCCCCGAAGTGCTGGGGGGTATCGGCGGTTTCGGCGCGCTGTTCGAGATTTCGAAAAAGTATCGCGAACCGGTGCTCGTTTCGGGCACCGATGGCGTCGGCACCAAGCTCAGGCTGGCCTTCCAGTTGAACCGCCACGACACCGTGGGCCAGGACCTGGTCGCGATGAGCGTCAATGACATTCTTGTGCAGGGCGCCGAGCCGCTGTTCTTCCTCGACTATTTCGCCTGCGGCAAGCTTGACGTGGGCACGGCCGCGACGGTCGTCGAAGGCATCGCGAAGGGCTGCGAACTCGCGGGTTGCGCACTGATCGGCGGCGAGACGGCCGAGATGCCGGACATGTATCCGGCCGGCGAATACGATCTGGCCGGCTTTGCCGTCGGTGCGGTCGAAAAAACCAAAATCATCGACGGCAAATCGATTCAGGCGGGGGATGTCGTGCTCGGCCTGGCCTCTTCAGGCGCACATTCCAACGGCTTTTCGCTGATCCGCCGCATCGTCGAACGGGCCCGGCCCGATCTGGCCGCCGATTTTCATGGCCAGCCGTTTGCCGACGCGCTGATTGCGCCGACGCGCATCTACGTCAAGTCGCTGCTCAAGCTGATGGAATCGGTGACGGTGAAGGGCATGGCCCACATCACTGGCGGCGGGCTGACCGGCAATGTGCCGCGCGTGCTGCCGGAGAACGTGACCGCCGTGATCGATAAATCCGCCTGGCCGTTGCCGCCGCTGTTCCAGTGGCTGCAGCAGGAGGGTAACGTCGCCGATGAAGAAATGCACCGCGTCTTCAACTGCGGCATTGGCATGGTGGTGATCGTGGCCGCCGCAGATGCCGCGCGGGCAACTGAACTGTTGAGCGCGGCGGGTGAAACGGTTTATGCGCTGGGTCGCATCGCGGCGCGGCAGGCCGGCCAGGAACAGACGATCATTCGTTAAAACTCAGCCGCCGAGCCGGGCGCGCTCTTCGCGTTGCACGTCGGTGATGAAGCGTTGCAACTTGTTTTCCATGGTGTGCGTCAGGTTGATGAAGCGGCAGCCGATGCGGTCGGCGGTCTTGCCGCCGCGTTGCACCGCGGTTTTGTCGCGCACTTCCAGGGTGACGTCGAGCAGGCCGACACCCTTGAGGTCGATCTGGACGCGCGGCAGGGTCTGGCCGATCTCGTAGGCCAACTGGCTGCCGGCCAGTTCGGCGGCGATGCCGCCGATGCTGATGTCCACCACCGACAATTGCAGCGTCGGGCCGCCGCCCTGCTGGATAAGGCAGGGTGGGCGGCGCGTCATCGGCAGGGTCAGCCGAAAAAATTCGCGCCGTTGCAGGCGGGTGTAGTGATCCGGCATGCGCGTGGCGAAGGCGCGGCGCTTCCTGAAGATGGTTTCGTAGACTTTCCCGCAGACGAACTGGTTTTTCACGCCGTGCGGCGCGCAGACGAAGAAATTGCGCTCGCTTTGCATGAGCTTGCGGTTGGCGGTTTCGCTGCCGCCCCAGTCGAAAATCAGCATGTTTTCGGCGGTGTTGATATCGAGCAGCATCGTCAGCACGGTTTCCTTGCCTTCGCTGAAACTCACGCTGACCCGTTCGCCGTCATTGATCAACTGGTGCAGATAAAAGTGGATCTCGCGCGGGTTGCGGGTGGTGAACCTTTCCAGTTCGTCTGCGTTGATGGTGGGTGTCGTCATGCTGTCGATGCGGGTGTGTGGCCCAGATGCTGGTTGATTTTGCGCGCAATTCTCCCAGTAGTTGCCGATTCCGCCAAGTCAACTTCGAGGTCGAGGGCGCCGGACTCGCGCAATGCCCGTAGCCAGGTGAGTTGGCGCTTGGCGAACTGGCGCGTGGCGATGATGCCGCGCTCGGGCAGTTCCGCCGCCGGCAGTTGCCCTTCCAGCACTTGCCAGACCTGGCGATAGCCCACGCAACGCATCGAGGGCAGCTCGGCGCTGAGCTGATATTTGCTCCGCAAGGCTTCGACTTCACCGACCAGACCGGCGGCCAGCATGGCTTGATAACGTAGCGCGATGCGCTCGTGCAGGCGTTTGCGCTCGGGCGCGGTCAGGGCGATGGTCAGCAGCCGGAAAGGCAGGGTCGCGCGTTTCTGACCCTGCCAGAATTCACCCAGGGGTTTGCCGGTGAGGCGGAGCACCTCGATGGCGCGCTGGATGCGCTGGGGGTCGGTGGGCGCGAGCCGCGCGGCCGTTGCGGGATCGTGCCGTGCGAGTTCGGCATGCAGTGCCGGCCAGCCGCGCGCGGCGGCTTCGGCATCGATGGCCGCGCGCAACGCCGGATCGGCCTGCGGCATGTCGGCGAGGCCATCGATCAGCGCCTTGAAGTAGAGCATCGTGCCGCCGACCAGGAGCGGTATCTTGCCACGCGCGGTGATTTCGGCCATGACGCGCAAGGCATCGACGCGAAACTGCGCGGCCGAATAACGTTCCTCTGGCGTGATGAGGTTGATCAGGTGATGCGGGCAGCGGGCGAGCGTGGCCCGGTCGGGCTTGGCCGTGCCGATGTCCATGTCGCTGAACACCTGCGCCGAGTCGAGGCTGATGATCTCGACGGGAAAACGCTCCGCGATGGTCAGCGCCAGGTCGGTCTTGCCGCTCGCGGTGGGGCCGATCAGGCAGAGGGCGGGTGGTGGTGGGTCGCTCGCCACGACTCAGACTGGCGGCGCGACGGCCGGATCGAAGGGGTTGACGACGGAGAGCGTCCCGCCGCCCATCACGCCATCGATTTGCAGGCCGTGTTGCAGGTCTTCACTCAGTAGCGTTGTGCAGCCCTGGCGTAGCGCGGCCGCGACGATCAGCGCATCCCACCAGGAAAAGCCATGTCGATCCTGTAGTGCCCAGGCCGCGTCGAACAGGGCGTCGTCGGGGGCGAGCGGATTCCAGGTCATCAATTCGTGAATATCGGCCCGCGCGGCAGCGGCGGGCAACGCCAGCTTGCGCGGATGCGTGGCCACGGAGTAATACTCGATCAGCACCTGTGTGGAAATCCGACCGACGCGACGACGGGCGAGGCTAACGAGCCAAGTTTCCGCAAGCGGTTGTTTTATCGGCGTCCGCCGGTCGCGGGCATAGGCAAGAATGTTTGTGTCGACAAAGACTTGGCTCATTTCAGGCCCTTGCGGTCATATAACTCTTCCCGGCGCGGCCAGCGCCGCCCATCCGCGCGTTCGGGAGGGTCAAGATACGGCCCGCGCGCAAAAAAATTCCTCATCGCGCGCTCGTATTCATCTTCTTGCGCAAACTTTTCCTTGAGCAGTTCGCCCAGAAAACGCGAAAGACTCTGGTTGCGCCGCGCCGCCTCGACGCGGGCGCGTTGCAGGATTTCTTCTTCGGCGGTAATCGTAACGTTGGCCATGTCATTAACCCCGTGATCTCGTGTAACACGGTTTCAGTGTAGCACTGGAAAGTCGGCGCTGGCGGGACGGCGTTAATGTGAAATACGCAGCTTTTGCGCCTTTTGGTGGCGCCCCCTCTCCCGCAAGGGGCGAGGGGAGACCCCCGCAGTCTCGCCGCTGGGCCGCCCCAAGGCGAGACGGCACGCGGCGACAGCCACCAGGCCGCAGGCCGCAGGACAGTCGAAGACTGGTCTCGCGAAGCGAGATGCGGCTTTATCGCACACAACCTGCTCCGCCGCCAGTACGTAGTGTCCCGTGATATGCGAGCGCAGCGAGCAAACAATAACCCCCCGCGAGGGGGGCGAAGGGGGGCGGGTGTCTACTTCCCGCGCATGAAGAGGCGGTCGAGGTCGGCGATCGGCAACTGCACCCAGGTGGGACGGCCGTGATTGCATTGGTCGGCGCGGGGGGTGGTCTCCATTTGGCGCAGCAAGGCGTTCATCTCGGGGAGGGTCAGGTTGCGCTGGGCGCGTACCGCACCGTGGCAGGCCAGGGTCGCCAGGAGTTCGTTGCGGTGCGTTTCGATGACGCGGCTGGCGGGTTGCCGGGCCAGGTCGTCGAGCAGGGCGCGCGCCAACAGGACGATGTCGCCGCCGGCCAGCAGCGCGGGGACGGCGCGCACGGCGAGTTGTTGTGGCCCGGCCGGGGCAATGTCGAAGCCGAGGGCAGCCAGTGTGTCGGCATGTGCTTCCGCACTGGCCAATTCGCCGGCGCTGGCCGTAAATAGCACGGGCACCAGTAGCGGCTGTACCTCGGGTTGCCTGGCGGCGTTGGTTTTCAGGCGTTCGTAAAGAATGCGCTCGTGTGCGGCGTGCATGTCGACGAGCACGAGTCCCTGGCTGTTTTGGGCAAGGATGTAGATGCCGTGCAACTGGGCGAGGGCGTAGCCGAGCGGATGCTCTGTTGTGGCGAAAGTCGGCGCCGGGCCGTCCCAAGCCGACGCCCCCCCTGTGGGGGGCAGCGAGCTGGGGTTGCGAGCGTGGGGGGCCAACAAAGTCGGCGCCGGCGAGGGGGTTGGGCGTCCCGCCGAAGCGCTAAAAGTCGGCGCTGGCGAGACGGCGTTGCAATGGGCCGATACCTTGAGCGCGGCGCAGGAACGCTTCCTCGTCTCGACCGAAGCGGAGGAGGACGAAGCGCAACGCATCCGCGCCGCGCTCAAAGCGCTGGCAACGCAGGCGCGCGCGGCCCGCTGCGAA
>JAUXNZ010000089.1 GCA_030682595.1 Rhodocyclaceae bacterium
CGCCCCCGCCCTGCTGCCGCCGATCCTGCGCGAAGTTTTCGTCGCGCCCGGCGCACAGGTGGTCGCGGCCGACGCTGATGCCGCTGTCCGCGCGGCAGCGCACGCACTCGCGGCACGCGTGCTCGATGCGCGGCCACCAGCGGTCGGCGCGGAACGGCCCGCGGCCGGCGCCGTGCTGCTCGTCGGCCTCGACCCGTCGATAGATGCCTGGCTGGCGCGCTTGGGACTGCCGGCCAGGCCTGCATCCAAACGCGGCAGCAGCGGCACTGCCCAGGCCTGGGCGGGACGCGATGCTGCGGGCCGCCCCTATGCCGTGATCGCGGCGCGCGATGCTCCCGCGCTCAAGGCGCTGGAACGCGGCCTGCCGCACTACGGCCGGCAGAGCTGGCTGGTGTTCGAGGGCGCCCGCATGGTGGAAAAAGGCGTGTGGCCGCCGCGGGTCGAGCGCGTGCCGGTCAACGCCGCCCGCTGAGCGCGGCGGCATACCATTCCTGCATCGGTGCGAGCGCCAGCCCGCAGGTCTGAACCCGGAAAGCCACCGGCGCAAACCCGGGCGGGCGAAGCGTTCTTCATGGGCGTTGGTCGCCATGCTCCGCATAGCCGGCTTCGCGCTGGCTCTTCACGGCAAGCACAAAAACAGTGTCGATTTTGGCAACGTAACGGTACAAGGCCACATAGCCGTGCGCGCGACGCCCGATCACCAGTTCCCGCTTGTCGTTATTGACGGGCCGGCCAATCAGGGGGTTGTGCTCCAGAACATCAAGCGCCGCGATGATCTCCCGAATCCGCAGCCCGGGATTCTCAACTTGATATTTCGCCAGGTGATCGAGGATGTGCTCAAAATCGTCCCCGACCTCCTCCGCCAATTCGATGTTCGACATTTCAGCGCGACAATTTGCGCGCTATCGGACGCTTTGCTGCTTTGCCGACAAGGCGCGCTTCCAGGTAGCCGCGCATTTCCTGCCACGGAATCGTCTTTCCGGAGGCAACGATACCGGCATGGCGATTCTCCGCGACCGCGTCGAAAGCGGCGCGCAAATCCTCCTGCGCGGCCTTTTCCGCAATCGCCTCGAGAATAAAGGCATGCGCGGTGGTGTTGGACCGCCGCGCCGCCGCCACGACGCGGGCTTTCAAGTCTTCCGGCAGGCGAATGGTTGTCGTGGACATGGCTGTCTCCAAGGGTTGAAATGCGACCCTACTGTAGCACAACAGTGCTACGTGACGTCTTTTGGCTTTGGCGCCAAAAGTCGGCGCTGGTGGGACGGCGGCGCGAATGTTCTACACTTGCGGTTGACGGGACGGGATTGCCCTGCCCGCATTGGTTTGCCCATCGCCATGCTGTCCATCGCCACCTGGAACATCCATAAAGGTTTCTCGCAGTTCAATCGCCGCATGATGGTGCATGAGCTGCGCGAGCGGCTGCGCACGCTGGGCGCCGACATCGTGTTTTTGCAGGAAGTGCAGGGTGAGCACCTGTTGCATGCCGAGCGGCACGTGGACTGGCCGACCGAGCCGCAGCACGAGTTTCTCGCCGCGGGAGTCTGGGACAGCCATGCCTATGGCCGCAACATGGTGTATGACCACGGCCATCACGGCAATGCGATTCTCGCGCGCTTTCCCATCGCCAACGTGTTCAACCAGGATGTGACGCGCCTGCGTTTCGAGAAGCGCGGCATCCTGCACTGCACCGTCGCCGTGCCGGGGTTGGCAGTGCCACTGCACTGCGTCTGTGCGCACCTGTCCTTGTTCGGCCGCTCGCGCCGTTACCAGATGGATGTGCTGGCGACACACCTCGAAGCCAGCGTGCCGCACGACGCGCCGCTGTTGATTGCCGGCGATTTCAACGACTGGAGCAACCGTGCCCAGACCCTGCTGGCGGCGCGCCTCGGCCTGGCCGAAGTATCTGCCGGCACCAGCAAACGGCCGCTCTGCAGCTTTCCGGCGGCACTGCCGCTGTTCCGCCTGGATCGCATCTATGCTCGCGGGTTGAATGTCGAAGCGAGCGTGGTGCATCACGGAGCGCCGTGGTCGAAAATCTCCGACCATGCCGCGGTGTCGGCGCGGTTTTCATTCCCGCCTGTCGACCCGGTGGCATGAGCGGCGTGAGCGGCGTCGACCTCCACCGGCCCTGCCCCGCCGGGGCCGACTTCCTTGCCGGTAATCGCGTTCTGCTGCTGGAAAACGGCGCGCGGTTTTTCCCGGCGTTGCTCGCGGCCATCGAATCCGCCACCCGCGAGATCGCGCTCGAAACTTATATTTTCGCCGCCGACGCCACCGGCCTGCGCATCGTCGCCGCGCTGGCCGCCGCCGCCCGGCGCGGCGTGGCGGTGCGGGTGCTGGTGGACGGTTTTGGCGCGCGCGACTTTCGGCAGGGATTGAACACGGGCCTGGCGCTGGCGGCCGCTGGCGCGCAGGTGGAGGTCTATCGCGCCGAGGCGGCGCGCCTCAAACTGCGCCGGCATCGCCTGCGCCGCCTGCACCGCAAGCTCGCCGTGATCGACGGCTGCATCGCTTTTGTTGGCGGCATCAACATCATCGACGACGACGATGCCGTCCTGCGCGGGTCGCGCTTCGACTATGCGGTGGAGGTCAGCGGGCCGCTGGTGGGCGTCATCCATGCCAGCATGCGGCACCTGTGGCGGCTGGTGGGTTGGGCGAAGCTGCAGCGCCGGCCCCCCGGCCTGCCCGGCAGCGACTGTTCCGGCCAGCCCCCGGCGGGGACGATGGCCGCGGCATTTCTGATGCGCGACAACCTGCGCCATCGCCGCGACATCGAGGAAGCCTACCTGGCGGCCATCGCCGGCGCGCGCGCGGAAGTGTTGCTGGCCAGCGCCTATTTTCTGCCCGGCCGGCGCTTTCGGCATGCCCTGCTGGACGCGGCGGCGCGCGGCGTCGCCGTGACCATCGTCTTGCAGGGGCGAATGGAGTACGCGCTGCAGCATTACGCCACGCAGGCGCTGTATGGCAACCTGCTGGGCGGCGGTGTGCGCATCTTCGAATACCAGGCCGGCTTTCTGCACGCCAAGGTAGCGGTGGTGGATGGCTGCTGGGCGACGGTGGGCTCATCGAACATCGACCCCTTCAGCCTGTTGTTGGCGCGCGAAGCCAATGTGGCGGTTCACGATGCCGGTTTCGCCACGCAACTTTCTGCCAGCCTGCGGCGTGCCCTCGAGCGGGGCGCCAGAGAAGTCGCCCTGGCCGACCTCAAGCACCGTTCCCTGCTGGCGCGCGCCCTACGCTGGGCTGCTTACGGCCTGGTACGGCTGCTGCTGGGTATTACGCGTTATGGCGGTAATGATTACCGTGAATAGTTCAACCGAACAGTCGCGCGTATTCGATTTTCGGGCAGCGATCCATCACGACGTCGAGACCGGCGGCTGAGGCTTTCGCGGCGGCGGCGGCGTTGATGATGCCGAGTTGCAGCCAGAGCGATTTGGCACCAATGGCGATGGCGGCGTCGGCAATCGGCGGGACGTCGTCGGCCTTGCGGAACACATCCACCATGTCGACCTTGACGGGAATGTCGTGCAGGCTGGCGTAGCAGCGCTGGCCGAGGATTTCGCTGACGGCGGGATTGACCGGGATCACCGTGTAGCCACGCGCCAGCAGGTAGCGCGCGACGCTGTTGCTGGGACGGTCGGCGCGCGCCGACAGGCCGACCATGGCGATGATGCGGTGGGTGTCGAGTATCCGGGTGAGGTTGGCGTCGTCGGTGATGATCATGAAATATCTCCTGGGTAAAAATTCTGGGCGGGTAACGTGAGAACGCGCGGCACCTTGTTCAATTGCCAGTTGGCGCGCGCCCAGGTCCACAAGTCGGCGCTGGCACGCCGGCGCTCCGCCGGCGTGCCGCCTGCATCGCCACGGCGCAGTTCCGCCGGCGGTTGTAGGCCGAGAAAGCGGAGCGCGGCAAACAGCGCAAGCGCGGGATGTGCCGCATCGACCGGCGCGGCGCGCGTCTGTTTCGACAGCTTGTTGCCCGCGGCATCGACGGCGATCGGCAGGTGGGCATAGGCCGGCGTGGGCAGGCCGAGCAGGCGTTGCAGATAGATCTGGCGCGGCGTCGAGTCAATCAAGTCGGCGCCCCGCACCACATGGTCGACGCCCTGGTCGGCGTCATCGACCACCACGGCGAGCTGGTAGGCGAACAGGCCGTCGGCGCGCAGCAGCACGCAGTCGCCGACGTCATGCGGCAGATTCTGGCGCTGTGGCCCCTGCACGGCATCGTCAAATTCGATGTCGCCCGTGAGCCGCAAGCGCCAGGCCCGCGCCGCCTTGCCCGGCGGCAGGCCACCGCGACAGGTGCCGGGATAGACGGGGGCGCCGTCGATGCCCGGCGTGGCATTGGGTACACCGGCCAATTCGCCACGGGTGCAGCCGCAGGGATAAACCGCGCCCGCCCCCTTTAATTGCTCGAAAACTTCGCGATAGCGCGCGGTGCGGGCGCTTTGCAGCATGACCGCGCCGTCCCACTCGAAGCCGCAGGCTTCCAGCGTGGCGAGGAGCCTGGCGGCGGCGCCGGGGCGGCAGCGCGGCCGGTCGACGTCTTCCATGCGCAGCAGCCAGCGCCCGCCGCGCGATCCAGCCTCAAGGCAAGAGCCGAGCGCGGCAACCAGCGAGCCGAAATGGAGCGCTCCGGTGGGCGACGGCGCGAAGCGTCCGCAGGCGTCAGTCAGGGCGGAGGGCATATTTGCCGGTTGGGCTTAGAATGCGCGGTTTATTTCCCAACACGGAGCGCCGCATGGCCACCATCACCCTTACCGCCGACAACTTCAAGGAAACCATCTCCAGCCACGACATCGTGATCGTCGATTTCTGGGCTGAATGGTGCGCGCCGTGCCGCGCTTTTGCACCGACCTTCGAGGCGGCGTCCGAAAAATATCCCGAGATCGCCTTCGCCAAGGTGAACACCGAGGTGGAGCGCGAGATGTCCAACGGTTTCAACATCCGCTCGATCCCGATGTTGATGGTGTTTCGCGAGCAGGTCATTCTCTACGCCGAGGCGGGATCGCTGCCGGCGTCCGCGCTGGACCAGCTGATCGAGCAGATTCGCGCGCTCGACATGGACAAGGTGCGTGCCGATATCGCCGCCGCGGAAGAGCAAGCCTAAAACCTCAATCGAGGTTCTCACCGAACGCCGCGGAGAATTGCGCGGCAATCTCGGCGCGTGAGGGTTTGTGGTTCTGCCCGCCGCGCCGGGCGATCTTGATGCTGCCCATCAGCGTGGCGAGGCGGCCGGTTTTTTGCCAGTCCCAGTCGCGCGCCATCCCATACAGCAGGCCGGCGCGATAGGCGTCGCCGCAGCCGGTCGGGTCGACCAGTTGTTCCGCGGCAAGCGCCGGGATGTCGATGCGTGCGCCGCCCGTATAAATTTGCGAACCGTTGCCGCCGAGTGTCACCACCAGCGCGCGCAATGAGCCGGCGAGCGCTTCGAGGCTTTTGCCGGTGCGCTCCGTCAGCAGTTTCGCCTCGTAGTCATTGACGGTGCAGACATCGGCGAGGCGGATGAAATCCAGCAGTTCAGCGCCGTCGAACATCGGCAAACCCTGACCCGGATCGAATACGAAAGGAATGCCGGCCGCGTGAAATTCGCGCGCGTGCTGCAGCATGCCGTCGCGGCCGTCGGGGGAGACGATGCCCAGGGTCACGTCGCTGGCATCGGCGATGCGATTCTGGTGCGAAAAATTCATCGCGCCCGGGTGAAAGGCGGTGATCTGGTTGTCGTCCAGATCGGTGGTGATGAAGGCCTGCGCGGTGAAGCTGTCGGGTACCGCGCGCACGTGCCGCGCCGACAAGCCGAGTTGCTTGAGTCGCGCCAGGTAGGGCGCACTATCGTTGCCGACCGCCGCCATGATGAGCGGCGCACCACCCAGCAAGCGCAGGTTGTAGGCAATGTTGCCGGCGCAGCCGCCGTACTCGCGCCGCATGTCGGGCACCAGGAAGGCGACGTTGAGGATATGGATCTGTTCCGGCAGGATGTGGTTCTTGAAGCGATCCTTGAACACCATGATGGTGTCGTAGGCGAGCGAGCCGCAGATAAGCGTGTGCATGGCAATCGGGTGGGGTCAGGGATAAAAGAGATAGAGGCGATAGCCGACGGCGGGCAGGCCGGAAATTTCGAGCGGCAGCCGGACGGCGACCTCGGCGTTGGCGGCGAAGCCGGCGTTGGTGGCATGGGCGGCGTGGTCGGCGGGCAGATACTCCGTGGGCGCCAGCACCTTTTTCAGCAGGGCGGTGTCCCGGGTGTCGGTCAGGGTCAGTTCGAGGTGCGGGTATTCCTGGTCGAACGGCGCGCGGTTTTTCAGGGTGGCGGTGAGGAGCAGGCGGCCTTCATCCATTGGCGCGAGGTCGGAGCTTTCAATGCCGATCAGTTCGGCTTTCTGTGGGCGCGGCAGCGTGCAGCCGAGCCGTTCGCAAGCGGCCAGAAGCGCCGGACGCAGTTCGGGTGCCAGCACCGCCAGTTCGACGCGAAAAATGTAAAGCAGTTGGCCGGCAGCCAGCACCAGCAGAATCAGCAGACCGGCGATCCAGGGCCAGCGGCGTGGTGGCGGCGGCTCGCTGATGATTTCCCACGCAGCGGGGACGGGCGTCTTTTCCGCATTGACGACGGTGGCGACGGTGGCGACGGTGGACATAGTCTCGGTTGCGGCAGCCACCGCGGTTGCTTCGTCGCCAGGCTCTGCCGGGGGTGGTGGGCTGTCGTCTTCCGGCGTTGCGCTGCTTGCGGGTTCCGGTTCCGGTTTCGCTGCCGCTTCGGTTGCCGTCTCCAGAATGGGTTCGGGCGGTGTCTCGACAGCCTCTGCGGTTGGCACGATCACCACTGGCACTTCATCGGCCAGGCTGTCAATTGCATTGAACACCCCGCGGCAGGTGCCGCAACGGACCTGCCCCAGGCGCGCCTTCAACTGCTCGGGCGCAACGCGAAAGGTGGTCTGGCAATGGGGACAGCGGGTCAGCATGCGCGGAGTGTATTGCCTTCGAGCCTTACCCAGCCTTCATGGGCCGCCCCCACCGCGAGCGGCAGATAGGGCGCGTAAGCGGCGATGACCTGTGCGGCCTGGGTTTCCAGCACGCCGGAGAGCGCCAGTCGTCCGCCCGGTTTGAGGCGCGCGGTCAATAGCGGAGCGAGCAGCATCAAGGGGTTGGTGAGGATATTGGCGACGACGCAATCAAAGGTTTCGGTGAGCGCTTCAGCCGAGTGGGCGAAGCGCATGCCGACCTGGTTGCGGGTGGCGTTGGCGGCGGCGGTGGTCAGCGCGGCGGGGTCGATGTCGATGCCCAGCACATCGCTCGCGCCGAGTTTCAAAGCCGCGATGCCGAGAATGCCGGAACCGCAGCCGTAGTCGAGCAGCGTTACGCCGGGGGTGGTTTCCCGTTCCAGCCACTCAAGGCACAAGCGCGTGGTGGGATGGCTACCGGTGCCGAAGGCCAGGCCGGGATCGAGCTCCAGATTGATGGCTGTCGGGTCGGGGGCGCTGTGCCAGGAGGGCACGATCCACAGCCGGTCGGAGATGCGGATCGGGTCGAACTGCGACTGCGTCAGGCGTACCCAATCCGCGTCGGCCACCTCGGTAAAGCTGATCTCCGGCGGGTTTTCGATGCCGGCATCACCGAGGGCGACGGTAATCCGGGCGGAGAGGTCGGCGGCCGGATCGAACAGCGCAACGATGCGGCTGATCTCCCAAAGTGGCGTGGCCGACGTACCGGATGAGCCCGGTTCGCCGAACTGCGGTGTTTCAAGTTCGGTGCCCGCCTGGGCATCCTCGACGCTGACCGAAATCGCGCCCGCCGCCAGAAGTGCGTCCGAAAATGCCTCGGCATGCGCGGCATCGGCTTCGAGTGTGACCGATACCCACATCCAGGTTACTTCCGGTTGCTTTCCTCGCGCGCGGCGAGTTTTTCTTCGAGGTAGTGGATGTTGGTGCCGCCCTTCATGAAGCGCTCGTCGAGCATCAGGTCCTGATGCAGCGGGATGTTGG
>JAUXNZ010000094.1 GCA_030682595.1 Rhodocyclaceae bacterium
GCAACAGCCGCGGCAGCGTCGGAAACGCCAAACTTCTCTTCCATCTCCTTGATCAGCTCGGAAAGGTCGAGAACGGTCATGCCAGCGATGGCATCGAGAATTTCAGCTTTACTAACAGCCATGATTGCAACTCCTGAATGAAATTTGGATCAGTGAAAAACGATTACGCAGTCTCTTTGGCGTCGCGCACGGCAGCCAAGCCCCGGACAAACTTGGTCGGGACTTCGTTGAGCGTACGGACGAACTGGGTGATAGGCGCCTGCATGGTGCCGAGCAGCTTGGACAACAGCTCCTCGCGGCTCGGCATCGAAGCCAGCGCCTTGACCCCATTGACGTCCATGACGTAATTGGGCATGGCGCCTGCCTTGATGGCAAGCTTTTGATTACCCTTGCCGAAGTCATGCAACACCTTGGCGGCGCCCACCGGATCCTTGGAAATTCCGTAGATCAGCGGGCCAACCAGTTTGTCGGTCAGACCTTCGAACGGCGTACCAGCGACGGCACGACGCACCAGGGTATTTTTCAGCACACGCAGATACACCCCTGCCTGGCGCGCGTTGGCGCGCAAGGAAGTGATATCACCCACCTCGAGACCACGGTACTCGGCGACGATAATCGACTGAGCGTTCGCAATTTCTGCGGCCACTTCTGCAACTACCGCCTTCTTGTCGTCAAGATTGAGACCCACGGTCAACTCCTTTTAAACTCCAACACCGAAAAGTCGGCGCTGGCGATACGGCGACCTTCATTCAGGAATCGGCTGATTCCCGTGCTCGGGTGACGCCATCTGCGCTGGCTGTCGCTATGGGTGCCGTTGCCGACCCCTCATTGGCAAACAATTAAGTTCTTGCGAACACCTGCGGTCTTTGATAACCCGCAGCCCTCCATACAGGCTGGGCTGCGGCCCAAAGTTCTTGCAGCCCCTTGATGGGGCCATTACTAAACTTGTGCTGTAGCAACCAGACTGGCTTGGTCAACACGGACCCCGGCACCCATGGTTGAAGACAGCGATATTTTCTTTAGATACTGGCCCTTCGCCGCCGCTGGTTTGGCTTTGTTGAGGGCGCCAATCAGCGCGGACAGGTTTTGCTGCAACTGATCGACCGTAAACGAAGCACGGCCAATGGTGCACATGACGATACCCGCCTTGTCGGTGCGATATTGCACCTGGCCGGCCTTGGCGTTTTTCACGGCAGTGGTGACATCCATACTGACGGTGCCGACCTTCGGGTTCGGCATCAGACCGCGCGGGCCGAGAATCTGGCCCAACTGGCCGACCACTTTCATGGCATCCGGTGTGGCGATGCAGACGTCGAATTCGATCGTCCCGCCCTTGACTGTTGCCGCCAGATCGTCAAAGCCGACGATGTCGGCGCCGGCCGCCTTGGCCTCTTCCGCCTTGGCACCCTGGGCAAACACGGCAACACGCACGGTCTTGCCGGTACCCGCCGGGAGCACCACCGAACCGCGCACGAGCTGGTCGGATTTGCGCGCATCGACGCCCAGATTCACCGCCACGTCGATGGACTCGTTGAACTTCGCAGTCGCATTTTCCTTGACCAGCGCCAGCGCGTCGCTCAAAGGATAGTTTTTGTTGCGATCAACCTTGGCCAGCGCCGCGACAACTCGCTTGGAATGCTTCGCCATGTCAGAGTCCCTCCACGGTAATGCCCATGCTACGGGCGCTGCCCGCGATGGTGCGCACGGCCGCGTCCATGTCGGCGGCGGTCAAGTCTTTCATCTTGGTCTTGGCAATTTCCTCGGCTTGCGCACGGGTGATTTTGCCGACCTTGTCAGTGTGGGGCTTTGGCGAGCCCTTCTGGATGCCTGCCGCCTTCTTGATCAGGATCGTTGCCGGCGGCGTCTTCATGATGAAGGTGAAGCTCTTGTCCGCAAAAGCGGTGATCACGCAGGGAATCGGCAAGCCTGGCTCCAGACCCTGGGTCTGGGCGTTAAAGGACTTGCAGAACTCCATGATGTTGAGACCGCGCTGGCCGAGCGCGGGGCCGATCGGGGGCGAGGGGTTCGCCTTGCCCGCCGGCACTTGCAACTTGATGTAGCCGATAATTTTCTTTGCCATGCCTAACTCCTGAATTGAGTGATATCGCGCTTTCGGATACTGACAACCAACCTACTTACGCTCCTCTTGCCACGTCTCATGATGCACTGCGCCGTGGCCGCGCAAAATAAATCCACTTAAGCTTTCTCGACCTGGGCAAACTCCAGCTCCACCGGGGTGGCGCGACCAAAAATGGTCACAGAAACCCGCAGACGGCTCTTTTCGTAATTCACCTCTTCGACATTGCCGTTGAAGTCTGTAAATGGGCCATCCTTGATGCGCACCAACTCTCCGGCTTCGAACAACACCTTGGGGCGCGGCTTTTCGACGCCTTCCTGCATCTGGTGCATGATCTTGTCGACCTCCTTTTCGGAGATCGGCGTTGGCTTGGTGGCGGTGCCGCCGACAAACCCGGTAACTTTCGGGGTGCTCTTGACGAGATGCCATGAGTCGTCGTTCATATCCATTTCCACCAGCACATAGCCGGGGAAAAACTTGCGCTCGGAAATACTCTTCTGGCCACTTTTCATCTCGACAACCTCTTCGACCGGCACCAGAATCTGCCCGAAGCTGTCTTGCATGCCGGCACGCGCAATGCGCTCCACCAGGGCGCGCATCACCGATTTTTCGAAGCCTGAATAGGCATGCACCACGTACCAGCGTTTCGCCATTACTTTCTCCAGCCCAGTACCAGGTCGTAAAGTACCCATTCAAGCGTTTTGTCCGTCAGCCACAAAAAGATCGCTATCACCAGCACAAACGCGAAAACAATTCCTGTGGTCTGCAAAGTTTCCTTACGCGATGGCCAGACCACCTTCTTGGCCTCAACCACCGATTCGCCCGCCAGCACAACAAAACGCTGCCCTGGTTCAGTGAACCAGGCCACCGCCGCGCCCGCGGTCACGCCCAGCAACACCGCCAGCACGCGCAAAACCATCGCCTGCTCGGAGAGGGAGTAAAAGCCCGCGATACCCGCCGCCACCAGCAGCAGCGCCAGCACGAACTTCAATTTATCAGCCATGGTTTGCCTGTTTTCATTACGACTTGCATCAAACGGTGGCAGGGGCGGAGGGAATCGAACCCCCAACCTGCGGTTTTGGAGACCGCCGCTCTGCCAATTGAGCTACACCCCTGCGGCTTAAGACTACAAAGGGCGGCACCCCGAAAGGTGCCGCCCCACATACTGAAAAACAGCTGCTTACTCGATGATTTTCGCCACGACGCCGGCGCCGACGGTGCGGCCACCTTCGCGAATCGCGAAGCGCAGGCCATCCTCCATGGCGATCGGCGCAATCAGCTTCACCGTCATCTGGACGTTGTCGCCCGGCATCACCATCTCGATCCCCGCCGGCAGTTCGCAGGCACCGGTCACGTCGGTGGTCCGGAAGTAGAACTGCGGACGGTAGCCGTTGAAGAACGGCGTGTGACGGCCACCCTCGTCCTTCGATAGAACATAGACCTCAGCGATAAAGTGGGTGTGCGGCTTGATCGAACCCGGCTTGGCCAACACTTGTCCACGCTCGACTTCTTCGCGCTTGGTGCCGCGCAGCAGCACGCCAACGTTGTCGCCCGCTTGTCCTTGGTCGAGCAGTTTGCGGAACATTTCCACGCCGGTGCAGATGGTCTTGACGGTGGGGCGGATGCCGACGATTTCGATTTCTTCGCCAACCTTGACGACGCCGCGCTCAACCCGGCCGGTAACGACGGTGCCACGACCGGAGATGGAGAAGACGTCTTCGATGGGCAGCAGGAAGGGCTTGTCGATGGCGCGCTCGGGGGTGGGAATGTAGCTGTCCAGCGCGGCGGCCAGTTGCAGGACGGCGCCCTCGCCCATCTCACCCTTGTCGCCTTCCATGGCTTTCAGAGCGGAGCCTTTGATGATCGGCACATCGTCGCCCGGGAAGTCGTATTTGCTGAGCAGTTCGCGCACTTCCATTTCGACGAGCTCGAGCAGTTCGGCGTCATCGACCATGTCGCATTTGTTCATGAAGACGATGATGTAGGGCACGCCAACTTGACGGGCAAGCAGGATGTGCTCGCGGGTCTGCGGCATCGGGCCGTCGGCGGCCGAAACGACCAGAATGGCGCCGTCCATCTGCGCCGCGCCAGTGATCATGTTCTTGACGTAGTCGGCGTGGCCCGGACAGTCAACGTGGGCGTAGTGCCGGTTGGCCGTCTCGTATTCAACGTGCGCCGTGTTGATGGTGATGCCGCGCGCCTTCTCTTCCGGCGCCGCATC
>JAUXNZ010000096.1 GCA_030682595.1 Rhodocyclaceae bacterium
TCGCCAGTGCCGTGCTGAAAGGCGCCGGCATCACCTCGCTCGACGATGAAAACATGGAAAACTACGAAGCCACTGCTGTCGGTTTCCAAGCCTACTGGCCCGAGATGCTGCACGGCTGGGGCTGGACGCTGCTGCTCGGCGGTGGGCTGCTGTTCGCCTGGTACGCACTGGTGCGCTACAACGAATCGACCGAAAAGTTTACCGTTTTGTGATTCACAACCAAGGAGCTAACTCATGATGAGACTTAAATTACTTGCCGTTGCTGTTTCCGTAGTCTTTTCCGCGGGATGTGCTCAGATGGCGCAAAGTCCCGGTGGCGAAACCAAGCCGGCCGCGTCGGCTGCCGCAGCACATAAGTACATCCCTTACACCCACATTGTCGATTATTCCTATGTCAAGCCGCATGCATCCCTGCCGCGCGAGAGAAATTCTGGCGCGATGGTGATCGATTCGCGGCCGACCGCGCGTCGCTACGACATGGGGCACATCCCCGCTTCCATCAACATTCCGGATTCGAACTTCGACAAAATGACCAACCTGTTGCCGGCAGACAAGAACCGGGAACTCATTTTCTACTGTCAGGGCCCGGAATGCGAACTGTCTCACAGCTCCGCCTTCAAGGCTGAGAAGCTCGGCTACAAGAACATCAAGGTTTACCAGGGCGGCGAACCCGACTGGTTGGCAAAAGGCGAGGTTTTATCCGTCAGCACCGTCTATATCAAGAAGCTGATCGACGAGAAGGCCAATGTCGTCCTGATCGATTCGCGTCCCGAGCGCCCCTTTGCGGCAGGCACGATTCCCGGCGCCATCAACATCTCCGACTCCAAGTTCGCGCAGATGGTTGACAAGCTGCCGAAGGACAAGGCAACACCCCTGATCTTTTTCTGCGGTGGTCTGATGTGCGATCTTTCCGAAAAATCGGCGAAGAAAGCCATGGCGCTTGGCTACACGAATGTCAGGAAACACACTGAAGGCCATCCTGACTGGGTAGCAAAATATGGGGCCAAGCCGGCTGCCGCCGCTCCTGCCGCGGCACCCGCAGCCGCTGCGGCACCGGCGAAGGCAGGCGCGGTGGATATCCAGCCCGGCAAGGAAAAGGGCAGCATCAGCGTCGCCTCCTTCGAGCGTATTCTGAAAGAGAGCCCCGCGCAGATCCTGATCGTGGATGTCCGGTCGCCTGCCGAGTTCAAGCTGGGCTCCTTCCCCGGCGCGATCAACATCCCGGTCGCCGATGTTGAGCCGAAGTTCGCCACCATCCCGCGCGACAAGCCCGTCGTGTTCACCTGCGCAACCGGCGCCCGCTCCGGTGAAGCTTTTGACACGACGAACTTCCTGGATGGAAAATTCAACGCTTACTTCCTGGATGCCAACGTGAAGTTCGCGGACGGCAAGTACACCATTACCGGCCGTTGATTCAACAAAAAAGCCCGCCCCGGTGGTATCGGGGCGGGCTTTTTTTCGTCTTCAGCTAATCAGAACAGCACTTCGTGCCAGCGGCCGCTGCTCTGCAATGCTGCCTTCGTCTGTTCCCATGCAGCCGCGGAACCAGCCATGCCGACCAGCGCCTTTTCGACACGCGCCAGCATGTCGCCCACGCCGGCAAGGTAGACATGCGTATCCGGGCGCTGCACCATTTCCCACACTTCGGCGGCGTTCTGTTCCAGCGCCTTGTCCATCTCGACCGGCGCATCGAAGGCGGGACGCGGGCTGATGGCCTGAAACGCCTTGAAGGTGGGCTGATGGATGTATTGCGACAGATCCTTGTTTGCGTCGTTCATGTAGAGCATTTCGAGGCCACTCTTCGCGCCGTAAAAGAGGCGCACCTTGCCCTCCCAACTACCGTACTTTTCATAAATCGTGCGGATCAGCACGCGGAAGGGCGCGATGCCCGTGCCCATGCCGATCATGATGATGTCCGCCTGGCGGCTCTCTGGCATGGTGAAGGGGTAGCCGACCGGGCCGGTGAATTCGATCGTCGCGCCAACCGGCAAATCACACAGGTAGTTGGAGGCGATGCCTTGATAACGCTCGCCGTTGAAGTCGTCGATGTAATCGTGACGTTTGACGCAAATGGCAAACTCGGCGCCACCATCGCTTTCGCTACCCGGTTCGGCAAGCAGATAAAGGCGCGGGTGATACTGGTTGCCATATTGCCCCGGCGCCATGACGCGGATGCACTGACCCAGCTTGCCATCGAATGACAGGTCGGCGCGGCGCAACGCGATGTGGCGCACCTCTTCCGAAGAGTTGGGCGGCGTAATGCGCTGCGAGCGCACGATGGTGGCAGTGTAGATTTTTGTTGCGCGATCAGCGACTTGCGTGGCTGGCATATTTCTTCCTTATTGAGATTAGGGTTGCTCTGATGATACCCGAGCTTGTTTGTTTTTTGCCTGCGCCACGCAGCAAATGCTTGCCACGGTGACCGCATGCATCGTGACCACATGCATCGCCGTCCCACCAGCGCCGACTTTACTGCCCCCCACGCTCGCAACCCCGGCTCGCTGCCCCCCCACCGGGGGGCTGACGTCGGCTTGGGACGGCCCAGCGCCGACTATTGCGCGCTCAGCGCGTCAGGCTGAGATACAGCAGCGGTAGCTGTTCGGGCAGGCGCTCGATGCGGTCGAGGACGCGCCAGTGGTTGCCGAATATCTCGCGCACGTATTCGTCGGCCTTGGGGTCGAGGCTCAGGCAGAAGGTGGTGATGCCCTGCGTCGCCAGTTCGTCGACGGCTTTCTTGGCGTCGGCGCGCAGGTGGTCGGGTTCGCTGACGTCGATGTCGGCGGGTGCGCCGTCGGTGAGCAGCAGCAGGATTTTCTTGTCGGCGCGGCGCGGTGCCAGGTAGTGGCCGGCGTGGCGCAGGGCCGCGCCCATGCGCGTGGACCAGCCGGCTTCCATGGCGGCCAGGCGAGCCTTGACGGTGTCGTCCCAGCGTTCGGAGAAGCCCTTGATGTGCTGGTAGCGCACCTCGTGGCGGGTGTTGGAGTGGAAGCCGGCAATCGCGCAGGGATCGCCCAGGCAGTCGATGGCCCAGGCCAGCAGGGAGACGGCTTCCTGGCTGAGTTCGAGGATGGTCTGCTGCCCTCCGGCGGCCTTCTCGTTGAGTGATTCGGACAGGTCGAGCAGCAGCAGCACGGTGATGTTGCGGCCGTCGGTGCGGTGGCTCATGTTGATGCGCGGGTCGGGTTGCGCGCCGCTCTTGAAGTCGATCAGCGAGCGCAGGGCGACGTCGAGGTCGAGGTCGCTGCCCTCCTCCTGATAGCGGATGCGCACTTTTTCCTGCGGCTTGATGAGGTCGAGCAGCCGTTTGAGTTGCTTGGCCAGCGCGGCGTGTTTCAGCAGCAGCTTGTCGATGTCGGCGGGATTGCCCTTGGCATGCAGGGCTTCGTAGACGCTGGCCCAGTCGGGTCGATAGGTCTGGCTGGCGTTGTCCCATTCGGGATAGTGGCGCGGCGGCAGTGACTGGATCTCGGCGGGCTTCTTGTTCTGCTTGCTCGGGTCGTCGAAGAATTCCTCGTCGTCGCTGTCTTCGATGAACACCCACAGGTGGCGGTTGTCGTCGCGGTAATCGATGACGGTGTTGTCGAAATGGACCTTGGCGAGCTGATCGCTCTGGCGCCGGGTGCGGGTGACGTAGGCGAGCGCCAGGTCGGCCATCGCGCGGGTGTCGGAGGTGCCCGCACCGAGCGTTTCATGGAAGCGCGCGGTGAATTCGAGCAGGATGGGATTTGTGTAGGGGTGTTGCGGATCGAGCAGGGCGCGCGACATCATCGCCAGACGGTGGCGCAGGCAGGAGGTGGTTTCCGGGTCGCACTCGGTTTCGTCGGGCAGCGGGTGCAGCGCCAGGAAGATGCGGCGCAAGCCGGGGTAGGCACGGATCAGCAGGTTCTCGACGCGGCAATCCTCGAAGAATTCGACCGCCATGCGCTGAAACGGGCTGTAGTTGTCGGCGACGATCTGGGTGCTCCAGCGGCGATGCCCGACCATGTGGGCGAGAATGGCGCGGTAGCGGTCAAGGCCGCTGATGTCGTTGGCGTCGTCGAGCACATCCGGGATGCGCATGCCGAGCTTGTCGTAATAGGGGATCGGCTTGCGCAGTTCGTCGAAGGCGGTCGTGTACGGCACCAGTTGGTCGCCGTCCTGCCAGAGGGCGCGCAGGTAGAGGTCGAGCTTGCGTTCCACATCGGCGAACAGCGTGCCGTGGCGTTCGCGTTGCAGCACGGCGTGACTGTCGGCGAGTTGCAGGCCGAAGTAGTCCTTCTGTCGCTCGGGATGGTTGTTGTAATTGCGGACGCCGTATTCGACCCAGTTTTTCAGGCCGGAGATTGACAGCAGGCCCACCAGCCGCGGCGCCTGCGCGCAGAAATCGGGCAGGCCAGGACTGGGAAAGGTGCTGTGATGGCCGTGGATCGAGCCGGTGGTGCGCTTCATCAGGTCGGCGGCGATGTCGAGGTAGTGCTGCAACTGCTCGCCGGATTGCAGGCGGCGCGCGACGGCGCCTAGCGTTTGCAGGAAGGGGGCGATCGCCTGGCTGTTGGGCGATTTCTGCATGGCGCCGATGAAGGCCATCACCGCGGCGAGCATGTCGCTACCGGCCGCGGCGGCAACGGCGGGCCACTTTTCCAGAAAGGCCAGCACCGGATCAGCCCCGCGCCCCATCTTGCCGAGGACGCCGGCGGCATCCAGATATTGATTGACGTCATCCAGGCTGAGCACGGCCAGGGCTTCTGCCATGCAGTCCTCGAATACGTCGGCGACCTTCCCGAAACCACAGTCGAGCCGGTCCCAATAGCCTTTCATCAAAGGGTGCTGGTATTCGGTTTTGGTCATGTTCATCCCAACTTCTCCATTAGCCCAAATACACCGTCATTGCCGCGAAGGCGGGAATCCAGAAGCCTGTCGCAATAGGAGCCGGACCATGGATTCCCGCCTTCGCGGGAATGACGGCGCTCTAGTGGGCAATCCGGGTTTATATGAAGGTGGTGTCGATCGCGTGTTCGAGCGTGGCGCGGATGTCGGGGTCGTCGGTGATCGGCTGCACCAGGGCCATGCGACAGGCGTCGCCGGCTGCGACGCCGCGCTTGATGAGGGTGGCGGCATGCACCAGCAGCCGTGTCGAAATACCCTCGTCGAGACCATGGCCCTTGAGGTTGCGCCCGGTCTGGCCGATGGCGACCAGTTTGGCGACGGTCCCCTCGGCGAGTCCCGTTTCGCGGGAGATGATGCCGATTTCCAGTTCGGGCGGCGGGTAATCGAAACTGAAGGCGGTGAAGCGCTGCTTGGTGGATTGCTTCAGGTCCTTCATCAGGCTCTGGTAACCGGGGTTATACGAAATCACCAGCTGAAAGTCGGCGTGCGCCTCAAGAAGTTCGCCCTTCTTGTCGAGCGGCAGGACGCGGCGATGATCGGTGAGCGGGTGAATCACCACGGTGGTGTCCTGGCGTGCTTCGACGATCTCGTCGAGGTAGCAGATGGCGCCGATGCGGGCAGCGGTGGTCAGCGGCCCGTCGAGCCAGCGCGTGCCGTTGGCTTCGAGCAGGTAACGGCCGACCAGGTCGCTGGCCGTCATGTCCTCGTTGCAAGCGACGGTGATCAGGGGTTTATTCAGCTTCCACGCCATGTATTCGATAAAGCGCGACTTGCCGCAACCGGTCGGCCCTTTCACCATCACCGGCAGGCGCGCGCCATAAGCCGCCTCGTAGAGGGCGACCTCCCTGCCCTGCGCCTGATAGAAGGGTTCCTGCTTGACGAGGTATTGCGCTTTGTCGGTCATCGCTTTATCCGCTCAGATAAGTTACAAAAAAGCCCTGCTCGCGCAGGGCTTTTTAACTACGTCCAGCTTATTACTTATGGACACCCAGCTTCTCGCGCCAGCCGGGGAAGATTTTGTCGGCATCGCCGGGGAAGGATTCGAAGGCGCGGGCAAATTCCTTGTGCTCCTTGGCGAATTCGATCGGGTCGGCACCGGACTTCCAGCACTCGTAGGACTGGCGCAGGGAGATCGCGCCAGCCGCCGGGCTGTCGATATGGCCGTAGGAGCCGCCGCCGGAGGTGTTGATGACGTTGCCGTGGCCGAGGTTCTCGAAGAAGCCGGGCAGGCGCAGCGCGTTCATGCCACCGGAGATGATCGGGGTGGTCGGCTTCATGCCGTGCCATTCCTGATGGTAGTAGGGGCCGTCGGCGGAATCGCGCTCGATCATGTAGGCGATGTTGCGGTCATCGGCGGCACCTTCCATCTTGCCGTAGCCCATGGTGCCGACGTGGATGCCGGAGGCGCCCTGCAGGCGCGACATCTTGGCCAGCACGAAGGCGGTGTAACCACGTAGCGCCGAGGGCGAAGTAACCGCGCCGTGACCGGCACGGTGGTAGTGCAGGTATTGGCCGGGGTACTGACGGCGGGCGGTGGTGACCATGCCGGGGCCGCCGACATAGCCGTCGACCAGGAAGGCCACCTTGTTGGCATCCGGGCCAAAGGTTTCGAGGATGAAATCGGCGCGGGCGAGCATTTCGTAATGGTCGTCGGCGGTGATGTTGGCCGAGAAGATCTTGGCCTGGCCGGTTTCGTCCATGGCGCGTTTCATGGCGTCGTACACCAGCGGGTAGACTTTTTTGGCCGGGCAGAAGACCTGGTTGCCCTGGGGTTCGTCGTTCTTGATGAAGTCGCCGCCCAGCCAGAACTGGTAGGCCGCCTTGGCGAAGGGTTCGGGGCGCAGGCCCAGTTTCGGCTTGATGATGGTGCCGGCAATGTAACCGCCATTGACGCGGGGGCGACCGAGAATGTCCCACAGATCGGAAATGTCCTTGGCCGGGCCGTCATACAGGCGCAGGATTGACCATGGCACATAGAAGTCGTGCATCTTCAAGCACTTGACGTCACCCTGGCCTTGGTTGTTACCGATGCAAAGCGTCAGGAAGGAGACCAGCATGGCGCGACCGTCGGTCATGTTGCGGTCGAACAGGTCGATCGGGTAGGCAACTTTCATCACGCCCTTGGCTTCGTCGATGAAATACACCAGAGCGTCCACACCCTTGGTGAATTCGTCGGTGGTACACACCTCGACGTTGGTGCCGGTGGAGGACTCGGCGGCGATGTGCGCGGCGGTTTCCAAGTAGCCGTAGCCTGCTGCAGGCTGCATGTGATAGGCGACCAGCACATGCTTGTCACCCTTGATCAGGTCTTCTTCTTTGAGGCTCAGGTCGGCGTAGCGGTTTGATTGGTCCATTGTTCCTTCTCCTTTGAGTGTTGTTATGTTGCGATGGCCACTATCCTAGTGAGGTTTAACTATAAATAACAGTCACATATGTTTATGCCGACTATAAGGTTTTATCGAAAATGTTCCGCAGGTCGGCCAGCGTGGTGGCAGCCAGGTCCGGCAGCACTTTGAGCGCGCCGGTAAAGTCCTGTCCGTGGGTGTAGGCGTTCTCGGTAATCAGCGTCGGGATGCCGGCGGCGCGGCTGGACTTCAGGCCATTTTCAGAATCC
>JAUXNZ010000099.1 GCA_030682595.1 Rhodocyclaceae bacterium
CTCGATTTTAGCACCGACTAACTACCCCTATCGTACATAAGTCTTCGCAGAAAAGCAGTATTACATAGATCGGCGCCAGCGCTTCGCTCAGGTACAGATCGACGAGTCGCTCGCGCGACAGTTCGAGGATGGCCAGAAAACTCACCACCAGGCTGGCCAGGGTGCTGTGCGCGCCGCCGACTTCAAACAGGTCGTCGAAGACAACGTAGTTGCGGCCTTGCAGCCGGCGCAGGATCAGCCCCATGTGTTCGCGCACCGAGAGTTCCTCGCGCTGGATGCGGTGATGCCGGTGCATCTTGGCCTGACGCATCAACGCCAGCCAGACCACCTGTAGATCGTGCACGCTGACTTCCGGCGCGTGCGCGGCAACCTGGTCGGCGATCCACACCGAGGCCCACTCGTAGTCACGGTGCGCCTGCGGCAGGGCGTCGAGCTGAAGGGCCGCCTGCTTGATCCGCTCGTACTCCATCAGGCGGCGCACCAGTTCGGCGCGCGGATCTTCCGGCTCGCCGCCGTCGGTGCGGGGCGGGCGCGGCAACAGCATGCGCGCCTTGATCTCGATCAGCATCGCCGCCATCAGGAGGTAATCGGCAGCCAGTTCGAGGTTGTTGCGCCGCATGGCTTCGACATACACGAGATATTGCGCCGTCAGCGGCGCCAGCGGAATATCGAGGATGCTGAGATTGGCCTTGCGGATCAGATACAGCAGCAGGTCGAGCGGCCCCTCGAAGGCGTCGAGAATGATTTCCAGCGCGTCGGGCGGTATGTAAAGATCGCGCGGCATTTCCGGCATTGGTTCGCCGTAAAGCATGGGGATGTGGCGATGCACACCCTCAATAAGCGCCGTCCCCTGCAACGCGGCGGATCCGGCTGACGCCGTCCCCATCAACGCGTCGGATCCGGCTGACGCCGTCCCGCCAGCGCCGACTTTTGCATCGACAGGCTCCACCTTCGTCATGACACCGTATATGCCGCGGTGCCGACCGCGATCAAGGCTTCCTGGTCGTTGAACAGTTCCATGCGCGTCACGGCCACCTTGTTGCCGGTGCGCAGAGGAAAACCGCGCGCCAAAAACCATGCGCCAGTGCCGGGACGCAGATAGTCGATGCGCAGGTCGATGGTGCCGATGCGGGAAAAGCGTTCCACCACCTCGGCGACCGGCTTGCCCTGCAATTTCTTCTGCACGCCGAGAAAGGCCACCAGCCCGCCGGTGACATCGAGCACCGAGGAGATCACGCCGCCGTGCAGGATGTTGCGGACGTAGTTGCCGACCAGTTCCGCTCGCATATCGAAACGCAGTTCCGGCCGGTCGTGATGCAGCGACAACAACTCGATGCCGAGAATCCGGTTGAAGGGCATGCGCTCGAAAAAACTCGCGCGGATGATCGCGAGCAGTTCCGCTTCGTCGGCTATTGCGCTTTCAGCAGTCTTTTTCACGAATAGTCGAGTCCGATGGCCTCGCGCACATCGCGCATGGTGTCCGACGCGAGTTTTCTGGCTTTTTCGCAACCATCGGCGATGATGCTCTTCACCAGTTGCGGGTCCTCCGCGTACATGCGGGCGCGCTCCCGCATCGGTTCCTGTTCCTTCAGCACTCCTTCGATCACCGGCTGCTTGCATTCGATGCAGCCGATGCCGGCCGAACGACAACCCTGCTGCACCCAGTCCCTGACCTCGTCGTTCGAATAAATCTGGTGAAACTGCCAGACCGGACATTTGTCGGGATCGCCGGGATCGGTCCGGCGCACCCGTTGCGGATCGGTCTGCATGGTGCGAATCTTCTTTTGCACCGTTGCCGCGTCTTCGCGGAGCGCAATGGTGTTGCCGTAGGACTTCGACATTTTCTGGCCGTCCAGCCCCGGCATGCGCGAAGCGTGCGTGAGCAACGCGCCCGGCTCGGCGAGGATCATCTTGCCGCCGCCTTCAAGATAGCCGAACAGCCTCTCGCGGTCCCCATGCGAGAGGCTTTGCGCTTCATCGAGCACGGCGTGGGCCTGTTCGAGCGCGGCGGCCTCGCCTTTTTCCTGATAGCGAATGCGCAATTCCTCGTAAAGCCGGGCACGCTTGCTGCCGAGCTTTTTCACCGCTTCCTTCGCCTTCTCCTCGAAGCCCGCTTCGCGCCCGTACAGATGATTGAAACGCCGCGCGATCTCGCGGGTAAACTCAATGTGCGGCACCTGATCGTCGCCCACCGGCACCTTGTCGGCGCGGTAGATCAGGATGTCGGCCGCCTGCAGCAGCGGATAGCCGAGGAAGCCGTAGGTCGTCAGATCCTTGTGTGCGAGCTTTTCCTGTTGATCCTTGTAGGTCGGCACGCGCTCCAGCCAGGAGAGTGGCGTCATCATCGACAGTAGCAGATGCAATTCGGCATGCTCGGGCACCCGCGACTGAATGAAGATGGTCGCCTGCGCGGGATCGACGCCGGCGGCCAACCAGTCAACCACCATGTCCCAGGTGTTCTGCGTAATGGTGCCCGGCTCGTCATAAGCCGTCGTCAGCGCATGCCAGTCGGCGACAAAGAACAGGCAAGGATACTCATGCTGGAGCTTGATCCAGTTTGCCAGCACCCCGTGGTAGTGGCCCAGATGCAGACGCCCGGTGGGGCGCATGCCGGAAAGAACTTTTTCAGCGAACATGGACGCCCGCCCCCCTGTGCCCCCCTCGCGGGGGGTTCTCGTTTGCTCGCTGCGCTCGGTAATTACGGGGTGCTCCGCAATGGCTTATGCACGGATTGCGCCTGGCGGCGCGTGCCGCTTTCCCTTGGGACGGCCCGGCGGGAAAGCTGCTGTGGTTCACGGTAAGTGTCATAGAAAAAACAGGCTTTTGATGAGAGAAAGGAACGCCCGCAAGAGCGGTGTCAGGATATTTTCGAGCACACCCAGAAACAGCAGCGCGAGCAGAATGAAAAAGCCATACGGCTCGACCCGCGCCAAACGCCAGGCGGCGCCGTGCGGCAACAGGCTCACTGCGATGCGCCCGCCGTCGAGCGGCGGCAGCGGCAGCAAATTCAGCAACATCAGCACGCCATTGACGGTGATACCGGCGCGCGCCATTTCTGCCAGCGGCAGACTATACGCATTCGCCGGCATCACGACCGCCAGTTTCAGCAACAGCGCCCAGACGAATGCCATGAACAGATTCGCGCCCGGACCGGCGGCGGCCACCCAAAACATGTCCTGCTTGGGTCGCCGCAGGAGGCCAAAATTGACCGGCACCGGCTTGGCCCAGCCAAACAGGAACGCGCCCTTGCTGAAAAACAGGATCAGGGCCGGCACCAGCAAGGTTCCCACCATATCGACGTGCTTGATCGGATTGAGCGTGATGCGCCCCTGTTGCCAGGCGGTCGGATCGCCGAAATGGCGCGCCGCATAGCCGTGCGCCGCTTCGTGCAGGGTGATGGCGAAAATCACCGGCAGGGCGTAGATCGCCAGCGTCTGAATAATGTTTTCCATGGCAGCGCCTGATTCTATTCGACGCTCAGCCCAAAGGGCTTCAACGGCCCGCAACCGGCCCGAATCAACTCGGGGGCGCCACCCACCAGATTGATGACGGTCGTCATGCCTCCGCCGCAGGGTCCGGCGTCGATCACCACATCGACCAGTTTATCCAGTCGCTCACGAATCTCATCGGCATCGCACAAGGGCTCGGCGGCGTCAGGCAGAATCAGTGTCGAACTCAAAATCGGTTCGTCGAGTTCGGCCAACAGCGCCAGTACCAGCGGATGATCCGGCACGCGCAGGCCGATGGTCTTGCGTTTGGGATGCAGCACGCGGCGCGGCAGTTCCTTGGTGCCTTCGAGAATGAAGGTGTAGCTGCCCGGCGTGGCAGCCTTGAGCATCCGGTATTGCGCGTTGTCGACCCGCGCATAGGTGGCGATTTCCGACAGATCGCGGCACATGATCGTGAAATGGTGACGCTCATCCACGCCGCGAATGCGCCGGATGCGATCCAGCAGCGCGGGATCGCCCAGATGTCCACCCAGCGCATAGGCCGAATCGGTGGGGAACACCGCCAAGCCGCCCCGGCGCATGATATCCGCCACCTGACTGATCAGCCGCGGCTGCGGATTCTTGGGGTGGATCTCGAAAAAGTCCGTCATCAGGTCCACGCTTCCCAGACTGTTTTCAGATCGGGCGGCAAGGCCGCCGTGCGGCCCAGGTCGATATAACTCTCGCCCGGCCCATGAAAATCCGAGCCACGCGAGGCGAGAAAACCGAACTCGCGGGCGATGCCGGCGAACTCGCGCACCTCGTCCGCGTTATGGGAACCGGAAATCACCTCGATACCCTGCCCGCCAAGTTCCTTGAAGGCGACAAACAGTTCGCGCCGCTCTGTTGCTGTCAGTCTATAGCGCGCGGGATGGGCGATAACCGCCACCCCGCCGGCCGCCTTGATCCAGTCCAGCGCTTCGGGCAATTCCGCCCAGGCGTGGCTGACATAGCC
Source organism: Rhodocyclaceae bacterium (assembly GCA_030682595.1). Taxonomy (GTDB): domain Bacteria; phylum Pseudomonadota; class Gammaproteobacteria; order Burkholderiales; family Rhodocyclaceae; genus Sulfuricystis. The sequence goes on from JAUXNZ010000099.1 coordinate 4,444, forward strand.
GGGCTTGCCCTTCGCCAGCCAGTGATCAAAGACGGTTTTGACGTCCCTGGCAAAGCCACGCTCGACGATGTAGCGGGCAAAATGCGCACGTGAAATCAGCGCCGGATTGCCGGCATATTTGATTGCGCCTGCATACGCGCCGTCGATGCCGACCTTCGCCAGTTCCTCCGCCATGCGCCCGGCTCTTGCATCACGGCCGCTGCGCACCCGCGCCAGACCGGCGACCAGCGCGGGATGGCGATGATCGAAGTTGAGACCGACAATATGCACGGTCTGGTCGTCGCCCCATGACACCGAGATTTCGGTGCCGGTAACGAAGTGCAAGCCCGCCGCGTCGGCCGCCTGCCGCGCTTCATCCAGGCCGCCGACCTCGTCGTGATCGGTCAGCGACAGCAGGTCGACCCCGTTCGCGCGGGCACGTTCCACCAGCGCGGCGGGCGACAGCAAGCCGTCGGAGACATTGGAATGACAATGCAGATCGGCGTTCATTGGTTTCATCACGTCAATTAACGTGAACTACGAAATTTGACGCCGGGTAATCCCCTGAGCGTAGCGAACAAACCTTGACCCCCGCCTTGGGGCGGGGGCTGGGGGTGGGGGGCGTCGATTGCTGTTAACGATTTTATGGCACGGTGGGTGGCGCTATCGGTCATGGAAGTTTGTTCAGTGCGCGCAAATAGTCGCCGAACGCCGCGCCGACCTCGGCATGGCGCAGCGCATATTCAACGGTGGCCTGCAAATAGCCCAGCTTGGAACCACAGTCATAACGCACCCCGGCAAAGCGATACGCCAGCACCTGCTGCTCAGCAAGCAGCGCCGAGATGGCATCGGTCAGTTGAATCTCGCCACCGGCGCCAGCCTGAACATTCTTCAGGTGATGAAAGATGCGCGACGTCAGCACATAGCGGCCGACCACCGCCAGCGTCGATGGCGCCACCTCCGGCTGAGGCTTTTCGACAATGGCGTTGATCTGCTCGACGCGTTCGGCCAGCGGATTCGCATCGACAATGCCATAGCTCGCGGTGTCCGCGCGCGGGACATCCTGCACGCCCAGCACCGAGCAACGGTAGTAATCGTAGGCATCCACCATCTGTTTCATCACCGGCGTGCCGTTGTCCAGCAGATCGTCGGCCAGCAGCACGGCGAAGGGTTCGTCGCCGACGACCGGCTGGGCGCACAACACCGCATGGCCCAACCCCAGCGCCTCGGACTGCCGCAGGTAAATGCAGTTGATATGCCGGGGCAGCAGGTTCCGCACAAATTCCAGCAGTTCGAGCTTGCCGCGCCGTTCCAGCTCGTTTTCCAGTTCGTAAGCCTTGTCGAAATGATCCTCGATGGCGCGCTTGGAGCGGCCGGTAACAAAGATCATGTCGGTGATGCCGGCCGCCACCGCCTCCTCCACCGCATACTGGATTAGCGGCTTGTCGACGATGGGCAGCATTTCCTTCGGGCTGGCCTTGGTGGCAGGCAGGAAGCGCGTACCCATGCCCGCGACGGGAAAAACGGCTTTCGTGACTTTTTTCATTGTTTCAGCAACTCCATGAATTCTGCTTCGTCGAGGATCGTAACGCCCAATTCCCGCGCCTTGTCGAGTTTGGAACCCGCTTCGGTTCCGGCCACCACAAAGTGAGTTTTCTTCGATACCGAACCCGCCACCTTGCCGCCGCGTGCCTCGATCAATTCCTTGGCCGCATCGCGCATTAGAGTCGGCAGTGTACCGGTCAGCACAAAAGTCTTGCCGGCGATGGGCGAATTGGCCAAAAGGGTCGGCGCGCCTTCTTCCCAGTGGACACCCGCCGCCCGCAACTGTTCGACCACCTCGACGTTATGCGGTTCGGCAAAAAACCGCACGATTGACGCTGCCACCACCGGACCGACATCCGTGACCTGTTGCAGACGCTCGACATCGGCAGCCATCAGCGCGTTGAGCCCGCCGAAATGACGCGCCAGATCCTTCGCCGTCGCCTCGCCGACATTGCGAATACCGAGTGCAAAGATGAAGCGCGCCAACGTGGTCTTTCTACTCTTGTCGATTGCAGCGAGCAGGTTGGCAGCGGATTTCTCCGCCATGCGTTCCAGATTGGCCAGCTTGAGGATACCGAGTTTGTAAAGATCGGCCGGCGTCTTGATGATGGCATTATCCACCAGTTGGTCGACCAGCTTGTCGCCCAGCCCTTCGATATCCATCGCCCGGCGCGAAGCAAAATGCAACAAGGCCTGCTTGCGCTGCGCCGGGCAGAACAGGCCGCCGGTGCAGCGGGCGATCGCCTCGTCCTCCGGCTTTTCGATGGCCGAACCGCACACCGGGCAGCTTTTCGGCATGACGAATTCGGCCGTAAAAATCGGCCGCCGTTCCGGCACCACCGCCACCACCTCGGGAATCACATCGCCGGCCCGGCGCACGATCACCGTGTCACCGACCCGCACGTCCTTCTTCCGCACTTCATCCTCGTTGTGCAGGGTGGCATTGGTCACCGTCACGCCGCCGACAAACACCGGCGCCAGGCGCGCCACCGGGGTAATCGCTCCCGTGCGGCCAACCTGCACTTCGATGGCTTCGACCGTGGTCAACGCCTCCTCGGCAGGGAACTTGTGGGCAATGGCGAAGCGCGGAGCACGCGACACAAAGCCCAGCGTTTCCTGTGCGGCGATGCGGTTGACCTTGTAAACAACCCCGTCGATGTCGTAGGGCAGCGCGCGCCGCAGCGCGCCGATGCGTTCGTAATAATTCAGCAAACCGGCCGCGCCACGCACCACGGCGCGTTCGGCCGCCACCGGAAAGCCCCAGTCGGCAAGCCGGTCAATTATTTCACTGTACAAAGTCGGCGCTGGCGGGGGGAGGGGACGTCCCGCCGACGCGCCAAAAGTCGGCGCTGGCGGGACGGCGTCAGCCGACTCGCCGCGTGAAATGAGGACGGCGTCAAAATCGGCGACACCATAGGTGAAGAAACGCAGCGGACGCTGCGCGGTGATTTTCGGGTCAAGCTGGCGCAGGCTGCCGGCGGCGGCATTGCGTGGATTGGCGAATTCCTTTTCGCCATTGGCACGCTGTCGTTCGTTGAGCGCGGCAAAATCACGGCGCGGCATCAGCACCTCGCCGCGCACCTCAAGTTGAGCGGGCACGGCGGCGCCCGCCAGCCGCAAGGGAATATTCCGCACGGTACGCAGGTTTTGCGTCACATCCTCGCCGGTAAAGCCATCGCCGCGCGTGGCGCCTTGCACGAACACGCCATCTGCATAACGCAGGGTGACCGCCAGACCGTCGTATTTGGGTTCGCAGGCATATTCAACGCTTGCCGCGTCCAGCCCTTCACGGCACCGGCGGTCGAAGGCGGCAACTTCCTCGGTAGTGAAGGCATTGTTGAGCGACAGCATCGGCACGCCATGCGCCACCTGCCGGAATGCAGCCAGCGGCGCGCCGCCCACCCGTTGCGTCGGTGAATCGGCGGTGCGCAGTTCCGGGTGCGCCGCCTCGATTTCCTGCAACTCCCGAAACAGCCGGTCATATTCGGCATCGGGAATCGTTGGTGCATCGAGCACGTAATAGGCGTGATTGTGGCGCTCGAGTTCGGCGCGCAGGAAAGCGGCGCGCTTGCCCGGACTTTCCTGCATCAGGCGAACAGACGCAAGGCGCGCACGTCTCCGGCCGGAATGCCGTTTTGGGCCATCTGGGCCTGCAATTCGCCGATGCGGACGCGCAACGCGCTGCTGGTCGCATCGGACAGCGGATTTTTGTTGGCATCGGCCAGTTGGCCACCCACGGCGGCGGCGCATTGACGGGCAAAATCGATCAGGCGATCAAATGCCGCCGCGCCATCGGCGACGCGCGGCACGTCGAGAGCCAGGCTCAATGCGGTCAAGGACTGCGCCGCGACATCGGTCGTCGCCAACCCGGTGGCGGATTGGCAACTCAGCGCGAAGATTTCCGCGCCGTTGGCATCCATGGCGACGAAGCGTTCGCCTTCGGGTTTGAGTCCGCAAGCGTCGATCACGGGCTTGAGCTGGGCGCCGGCCATTTCATTCAGGCTGCCCTGGCGCGGCAAAACGTGCAGCGCCAACTGCAAGTCGACCGCGGCGCAAAAAGCGTCGAGTTCGCGCGCCGCCGCCAGCAGCGGCTCAGGATCGGGCAATTCGACCAGACCGGAGAAACGCTGAGCCAAACGGCGGATACCGTCGAGGAAGGCGGCCAGCGTTACTTCGCTCACCGGTCCCTTGCGGTCGACCAGTTGCAGGGCAACCGCGACATGCGCAACCAGGCCGGGGTCCTGCGGCAACAGTGCTCGCCAGCGTCCGCTCTTTTCATCCAGCCCAAGCCATTGCACCGGCTTGTCGATGAGTTGCGACCAGCCGGCATGCTCTGCCCACAGTTTGGCTACCGGCACGGCAGCGACGAACTCGATCTTCAGCAGGCAGTCGGCACGGGCATCCGACCATTCGGCCGGCACGGCCACGGATTGCGTGGATTCTTCGGCCGGAATTTCAGCCCGGGGTGCGGTCTCTTCGCCAAAAGTCGGCGCCGGGCCGTCCCAAGCCGACGCCCCCCCTGTGGGGGGCAGCGAGCCGGGGTTGCGAGCGTGGGGGGCCATTAAAGTCGGCTCGCGCGGGACGGCGACAACCTCAGGCTCGGCGCGCCCCGCCATCAGCACATCCGGTTGGGCATCGGGGAAAACCGCTTGCGCCATGCGTCGCTGCTTGCGCGCCTGCCAGAGGTTGTAGCCCCAGACAACGACTACCAGCAGCGCACCAAAGCCGATCAGGGCGATTTGTAGTTCGCTCATACCACCTCCGTCATCCGCAACGCCTCTTCGATATCGACCGCCACCACGCGCGACACGCCCTGCTCCTGCATGGTGACGCCGATCAGTTGTTGCGCCATTTCCATGGTGATCTTGTTGTGCGTGATGAAGACGAACTGGGTCTGCCGCGACATGCGCTTGACCATCTCGCAAAAGCGCACGGTGTTCGAATCGTCGAGCGGTGCATCCACCTCGTCGAGCATGCAGAACGGGGCGGGGTTCAACTGGAACAGCGCAAACACCAGGGCGATGGCCGTCAGCGCCTTTTCGCCGCCCGACAGCAGGTGGATGGTGGAATTGCGCTTGCCCGGCGGCTGCGCCATGATCTGGATGCCGGCATCGAGAATTTCCTCGCCCGTCAGGATCAGCCGCGCCTCGCCGCCGCCGAAAAGTTCGGGGAACAGGGTGCCGAACTGACGATTGACGATCTCGTAAGTCTCCTGCAACTGCTCGCGCGTTTCCCGGTCGATGCGACGGATGGCATCTTCCAGCGTGCCAATCGCCGTGGCGAGGTCGGCCGACTGTTCGTCGAGGTAACCCTTGCGTTCGCTGGCCGTCGCCAGTTCTTCGAGCGCGGCCAGATTCACCGGCCCCAGCGCTTCGATCGCGGCGGCAATCCGCGCGATCTCGTTCTGCATGACACCGTCTTTCAAGCCCGGCGTCAGCTCCGCAGCCAGCGCGGCCTCGTATTCCGGGCTGACCACGCCGGCCTCGGCAAGCCGCTCCTGATATTGTTCGACATTCAACTGCGCCGCCTGCTGCTTCAGCTTGCACTCGTTGATCTTCTCGCGCGCCGGTTGCAAGCCCTGCTCAAGCTTGAGCCGGTCCTCATCCACCGCGCGCAACTGGCTGGCCGCCCCTTCCAGCGCATTGCGCCGTT
>JAUXNZ010000102.1 GCA_030682595.1 Rhodocyclaceae bacterium
CACTCGCCGGGTCGGCGGCGGGAACGACGTGTTCGTGACAGGGCGCGGGGGAATCCGCAACCATGGCCTGCGCCGACGGCTCGCCCGCATGTCCGCAGAACGGCATGGCCAGCGCGGCGGCCGTTTGCACGGGCAGCCACAAGGCGATGAGGATCAGCAGAAAGCTTTTCAGGCGACGCATGGTGTGGTCATTGTAGGAACTGATCGGTCAGACCGCAAGTTTGTCGTTCGGTTTCGTTGTTGGTCGCTGCGGGTTTTTCACGTCTGGCGCGCCGCCGCCGCTAGCGCCGGATCCGGCCGCCAGGCGGCGACCCAGGCGGGCAGCGCCTGCGGCGGCATCGGCCGGGCGATGCCGTAGCCCTGCGCGAGGTCGCAGCCCAGGTGCAGCAGCCTGACGGCATGCTCGATGGTTTCGACGCCCTCGGCGATCACCGTGTCGTTGAAGGCCGCGGCCAACCCGATCACGCCCTTGACGATGGCAAGGTCGTCGGGGTCCTGCAGCATGTCGCGGACAAAGGACTGGTCGATCTTCAGCAGGTCGATCGGCAGCCGCCGCAGGTAGGCGAGCGAGGCGTAGCCGGTGCCGAAGTCGTCGAGGGCGAAGCGCACACCGAGTGCGCGGCATTGCTGCATGCGCGCGGAAGCGCCGGCCACGTCGACCAGCGCGGCCGATTCGAGCACTTCAAGTTCAAACAGCGTTGGCGCCGCGGCCGGATGGCGGGCCAGGGCGCCGGCGAGAAACTCAGGAAAGTCCGCGGCCTGCAGATGTCGCGCCGGCAGGTTCACGCTGACCCCGAGCGTCAGGCCTTGCCCCTGCCATTGTTCCATCTGCGCCAGCGCCGTCTCGATCACCCATTCCGACAGCCGCGCCATGAAGTCATCGTCCTCGATCAGCGGCAGGAACTCGCCCGGCGCGACGAGACCCCGTTCCGGATGCTGCCAGCGAATCAACGCCTCGGCGCCGATGACGCGACCGGCGCGCAGGTCGACCTTGGGCTGGTAATACAGACAGAACTCTCCGGCGGGCAACGCCGCAATGACGCGGTTGCGCGCGCCCTGGCGGAACTGGACATCGCGATCCAGCACGGCATCGAAGACATGGAAACGATTGCGGCCGGCCTGCTTGGCGAGGTACATCGCCTGGTCGGCATGGCGCACGAGGGTGTCGGCGTCGGCATCGTCGTCGGGAAAGAGGGTGACACCGATGCTGCCCGAGAGGGTCAGCGTGACGCCGGCCACGGTGTAGGGCCGGGCCAGCGTGGTCAGCAGCCGGGCCAGCGTGCGCGGGCATTCAGTCTCCTCATTGAGGCCGGCCAGCACCAGCACGAATTCGTCACCGCCGAGACGGGCGACGGTATCCGTTTCACGCAGCGCGGCGCGCAGGCGGTTGGCGACCTCGATCAGGACCAGATCGCCGACATCGTGGCCGTGGGTGTCGTTGATGGGCTTGAAACCATCGAGATCGAGCAGGGCGATGCCCAGACGGTCATCGTCGCGACGCGCCTGCGCCAGCGCCATGGCCATGCGATCGGCGAGCAGGACGCGATTCGGCAACTGGGTCAGCGCGTCATGGTGGGCGAGGTAGGCGAGCGCGCGCGCCGCCTTCTTCTGTTCGCCGATCGTGGCCGACAGACTGTCGGCCATGTGATTGAAGGCGCCGGCCAGCCGCGACAGCTCGTCTTCACCCGGCAGGTCGATGCGCTCGTCGAGCTGGCCCGCGGCCAGCCGCAGCGCCGCGGCTTCGAGAATTTCGATGCGCCGCGTCACCCAGCGGCCGAGCGGCACCAGCAGCAGCAGCCCGAAGAGCACGCCGATTGCGCCGATCTTCAGCATCTTTTCGGCGAGCGTGGCGCGCGCCTGTTCCAGGAACTGCAGCGAGACGCCATACTGGAACTCGCCGAGCGTCTGCGCGGCGAAGCGGACCGCCTGGCGCACATGCACTTGACCGTTGGCGCGATCCGTGCCGTCGCCGGGCGCCGGCAGGGCCTGCCCAACGGGCCAGCCCGCCGAGGCGATGTGGCGGCCGCGATGGTCTTCGATGACGAGATAGCTGATCGCGTTGTCCTGCTTCACCAGATCGTTGGCGATGTCGCCGAGCGTGGCGTAGTCGCGCTGGGCCAGCGGCAATGCCACGGCCGAGGTCAGCAGCAGGTTGGTCTGCTCGATGCGGCCATGAAGCTGCCCGCGCAACTCGGCGTCGAGCACGGTCCAGGTCTGCCAGCCGAGCAGGCCGAGCATGGCCAGGAGCGCCACCAAAGTCGCCACCGATAGTTTGAAACGGAACGAGCGATTGATGAGCCAGCGCGGCAGCATGATCCCGGAAACCTCAGGGCTGGGCCAGCAGTCGCCTGACTTCGGGCACAAAACGTTCGAGCGTGCGCAAGGCTTTCAAATCCGGCTTGAGCAGACCGTCATGATTGAATTCCTTGACGAAGGCGCGGCCGGCCTCGGTGTCGCGCGCAAACGTCAGCAGCGCGGTCTGAAACTCCGCCGGGGACGGGATGTCCGCCGCCTCGCGGCTCATGAACATCACCCCGGGATAGGCCGGCGACTCCTTGATGATCCTAATCCGGTCACGGATCTCGGGCGTCAGGGCCGGCCAGGAGACGTTGGGAAAGCCGGCGGCCGCGACCTCGCCCAGGGCGACGGCCTGTGCGCTGTTGAACGGCACCTTCTCGTGCCGCAACTGCACGTCCCGGCCCGCCGTCAGGCCGTGCTCGCGCAGCATGACCGCCGTGACTTGCGACGTCGAGGTCATCGGGTCGATGGTGGCGACAGTCTGGCCGCGCAGTTGCCCGACCAACTGGATCGGACCGTCCTTGGCGACGAGAATCTGGACGGCGACGAGTTTCTGGCTGACGGCCACCGGCGTGAAACCGGCATCCAGATGGGCCTGCCAGCCGATCGACGGGCCGGTGAGGATCAGGTCGAAATCACCCCGCACCACGCGGCGCTGGAAACTGTAAAAGTCGGGCGCGGTCGACAGTGCGACCGGACGCCTGAAGTGGATTTCGAGAAAGCGCCGCAGCGGCTGATGGCCGTTGATCAGCGTCGCCGTCGGCAGGTAGGGCATCAGGCCGACTTCGAGCGGCCGCGCAAAGTCGGCGCTGGCGGCACGGCGCACCACGGTCAAACCAGTGCACAGCGCAACGCCGCCCAGCAGCAGGCGGCGGCGCGCGGCGCTGGTCACTCCTCGTCTTCTTTCAGTTTGAAGTTGGCGGCAAGCTTCTGCTGCACCTGCGGCGGCACCTGGGCATAACGCGCGAACTCGATGCTGTAGCTGCCGCGCCCGCCGGTCAACGATTTGAGCCGCGAGGCGTAATCGCTGATTTCGGCAAGCGGCACTTCGCCGGCCACGGCGACGCGGCCCGGGCCCGCGGGCCGCGTGCCGGTGACGTGCCCGCGCCGGCTCGACAGATCGCCGGCAATGTCGCCCATCTCGGCCTCATGCACTTCCACGTCGATATTGACGATGGGTTCGAGCACCACCGGGGAAGCAGCCTGAATGGCGGCGATGGCGGCTTTCTTGCCGGCCATGGTGAAGGCGATTTCCTTGCCATCGACCGGATGGGTCTTGCCGTCATAGACGATGACGCGCAGATCCTCGACCGGATGACCGGCCACCACGCCGTCGGCCAGCGCCAGGCGCACGCCCTTTTCGACCGCCGGCATGAAGACGCCGGGAATCACGCCGCCCTTGACGCTGTCGACGAATTCGAAACCCGCGCCGCGTTCGCGCGGTTCGATTTTCAGATAGACCTCGCCGAACTGGCCGGCGCCGCCCGATTGTTTCTTGTGGCGGCAGTGGCCCTCGGCATTTTTCGTGATGGTCTCGCGGAAGGGGATCTGCGGCAGCTTGGTGTCGAGTTCCAGCTTGTATTGGCTGGACATGCGGTCGAGCTTGGTGCGCAGGTGCATTTCGCCCAGGCCGAAGATGACGGTTTCATGGGTGGTGGGATGCCGCTCGACCCGGAAACAGGGGTCTTCGGCCGCCAGCTTGCGGAGGATTTCAAACAGGCGCTGCTCGTCGCCCTTCTTCTGCGTCTCGACCGCCAGCCCCTGCATCGGCTTGGGGAATTCGAGCGGCTTCAGGTGGATATGATCTTCATCGTGGGAGTCGTGCAGCACGGCATCGAACTCGATTTCCTCGATCTTGGCGACAGCGCCGATGTCGCCCGGCAGCAGCACGTCGACCTCGACGTAATCCTTGCCCTGCAACTGGTAGAGGTGGCCGACCTTGACGGGGCGCTTGCCATCGCCGATGAACAGTTGCGCGTCCTTCCTGATCGTCCCCTGATGCACGCGGAATACACAGACCTTGCCCATGTAGGGATCGACGATCACCTTGAAGACGTGCGCCAGCACATGCTTGTCGGCATCGGGGGCGCGGTCGAAGGGTTCGGTCGCACCGCCCCCCTCAATCTGGCCCTTGTAGAACGGCGGCGGATTGCCCTCGGCGGGGTTGGGTGCGAGGGTCGCCAGCACATGCAGCAGTTCGTTAATGCCGGCACCGGTCCGCGCCGAGGTGAACAGCACGGGAATCAGGTGGCCGGCACGCAGGGCTTTCTCGAAGGGCGCATGCAACTCGCTGGCGGTCGGATCCTTGCCATCCTCAAGATAGCGCTCCATCAGGCTTTCGTCTTCTTCGACCAACTGGTCGATCAGCTCGCGATGGGCATGGGCGACACTGTCGATGTCCGCCTCGCCGCTGTCGTGTTCCAGCACCTCGACGACCTGCTGGTGATCGGGCGCCGGCAGGTCGAGAAATTTGCAGGCCGGACCGAAACGCTCGCGGATGTCGGCCATCAGAGCAGCCAGGTCGAGGTTGTCGGCGTCGATCTTGTTGATGACGATCATGCGCGCCAGGCCTCGCGCCGTGGCCGCCTTCATCATGCGCTCGGCCATCAGCTCGATGCCGGTCTGGGCGTTGATCACGATGATGGCGGTATCGACGCCCGCCAGCGTGGCCAGCGCCTGGCCGGCGAAATCGGGGTAGCCGGGCGTGTCGGCGAGATGGACATGCACGTCTTCCCAGGCGAAATTCACCAGCGCCGATTGCAGCGAATGGCCAGCGGTCTTTTCCTGCGCATCGAAGTCGCAAACGGTGTTGCCGCGCTCGACGCTACCCGCCGCGGGAATAGCACCGGCACGGGCGAGCAACGCCTCGGCCAGGGTGGTCTTGCCCGCGCCGCCATGCCCGACCAGGGCGACGGCGCGAATGGCTGCGGTATGGAATTTCGGCATGCTGTTCTCCCTTTTCTGTTGTTCGACGCTTCTATTCAACGGTCACGGATTTAGCGAGATTTCTTGGCTTGTCGACATCGGTCCCCTTGACCAAAGCGGCATGATAAGCCAGGAGTTGCAAGGGCACGACGTGCAGCACGGGTGACAGCACGCCATAATGTTCCGGCAGGCGCAGGATGTGCAGCCCGGGTTCCGCTTCCACGGCGGAGTCGGCATCGGCAAAGACGTACAGCTCGCCGCCGCGCGCCGCGACTTCCTTGAGGTTGGATTTCAGCTTTTCCAGCAGCGCGTCATTCGGCGCCACGCTGATCACCGGCATGTCCCGGTCGACCAGCGCCAGCGGCCCGTGTTTGAGTTCTCCGGCCGGGTAAGCCTCGGCATGGATGTAGGAAATTTCCTTGAGCTTGAGCGCGCCTTCGAGGGCGATCGGATAGTGCGGGCCGCGCCCAAGAAACAGGGCGTGGCGCTTGTCGGCAAAAAGTTTGGCCCAGGCGGCGATACCCGGTTCCAGCGCCAGCACTTTTTGCACGGCGACCGGCAGGTGGCGGAGCGCCGTCAGGTAGCCGGATTCCTGCTCGGGCGTCAGACGCCCGGCCTGTTTGGCCAGCGTGGCGGCCAGCAGGAACAGCGTGGCGAGCTGGGTGGTGAAGGCCTTGGTCGAGGCAACGCCGATCTCGGGGCCGGCGCGGGTGAGGAAGCGCAGCGCGCATTCGCGCACGATGGCCGATTCGGGAACATTGCAGATCGCCAGCGTCTTCGTCATGCCCAGCGCCTTGGCGTGCTTGATCGAAGCCAGCGTGTCGGCGGTTTCGCCGGATTGCGAAATCGCCACGACGAGCTGGGCAGCATCGGGCACCGAGACGCGGTAGCGATACTCGCTGGCGACTTCCACCGTGCAGGACAGGCCGGCCATTTGTTCAATCCAATAGCGCGCGACGAGACCGGCGTGATAGCTGGTGCCGCAGGCGATGATCAGCACCGAGTTCACATCAGCCAGCAGCTCGGGTGCGGTGACGCCGAACAGGTTGGGCGAGAGCACATGCGCGCCGCCGATCATTTCCAGCGTGGCGGCGAGCGCCTGCGGCTGCTCGAAGATTTCCTTCTGCATGTAGTGGCGATAATCGCCCAGCTCCACGGCATCGGCCGAGAGCGTGCTTTCGTGGATCGGGCGCTCGACTGGCACATGAGCCGCCGTCCAATTATTGCCAACTGAGGCGCCGACCTTTGTCGGCGTCGTCCCGCCGACTCCCATTGTCGGCGTCGTCCCGCCGACTCCCACTATGCGATAGCCGTCGCGAGAAAGTTCGGCGACGTCGCCTTCTTCCAGATAGACCATGCGGCGCGTCACCTGCAACAGCGCGGCGGCATCCGACGCGGCGTAATTGCCATCCGTGCCGATGCCCAGCAGCAAGGGAGCCCCCTGGCGGGCAACGACGATGCGCTCGGTGTTTTCGCACAGCACGGCAATCGCATAGGCGCCGACCAGCCGCCGCGTGGCGCGTTGCACCGCCGTGAACAGGTCGGCAGAGGTTTTCAGCGTCTCCTGCACCAGATGCGCGATGACCTCGGTGTCGGTATCGGAACTGAACACGTAGCCAGCGGTGACGAGCTCCTGCTTGATCTCGGCGTAGTTCTCGATGATGCCGTTATGCACGACCGCCAGCGGAAATGGAGCCCCATTTCCGCCACCCGTTCCGCCGGAAACATGCGGGTGGGCGTTCCGCTCGCTCGGCACGCCGTGCGTGGCCCAGCGGGTGTGGGCGATGCCGATTTGCGCGGTCTGCCCCGCCGCCTGCACGGCCAGTTCGGCCACCCGGCCAATGCTGCGCAGCCGCGTCAGCGCTGGATTGAGCAGCGCAATCCCCGCCGAGTCGTAGCCGCGGTATTCGAGTTTCTTCAAGCCCTCGACAAGCACCGGAACAATGTTCCGGGCGGCGACAGCCGCGACGATGCCACACATGGAGTTAGGCTTTCTTTTGTTTGACCGGACGTTTCCAGCCGGCAATGGAGATCTGTTTCGGCCGCGAGACGGTCAGTTGATCGGGCGGCGCATCGCGGGTCAGCGTGGTTCCGGCTCCCAGCGTCGCGCCGCGACCGACCGTCACCGGCGCGACCAGTTGGGTATCCGAGCCGATGAAAACATCATCCTCAATCACCGTCCGATGCTTGTTGGCGCCATCATAGTTGCAGGTGATCGTACCGGCGCCGACATTGACGCGGCTGCCCACCGTGGCGTCGCCGATGTAGGCGAGGTGGTTGGCCTTGGAATGCGCGGCGATGGTCGAATTCTTGACCTCGACGAAATTGCCGACATGCACATCCTCGGCCAGCACGGCACCCGGCCGCAGGCGTGCAAACGGGCCGATGATGCTGCCGGCGCCAACCACGGCGTCCTGGATCACACAGTTGGCATTGATGCGCACGCCGTCGCCCAGTACGACACGGCCCTCGAAAACGCAATTGACATCGATGCTCACGTCGCGGCCGCAAATCAGTTCGCCACGCACGTCGATGCGCGCCGGATCGGCGAGCGTCACCCCTGCGCTCATCAACGCCTCGGCGCTGTTGCGCTGGTGGATGCGTTCCAGCGCGGCAAGCTGGGCCTTGCTGTTGATGCCCTCGGTTTCCCAGGGGGCATCCGGGTGCGCGGTAACGACCGGCATGCCCTCGGCCACGGCCAGCGCGACGATATCGGTCAGGTAGTACTCGCCCTGGGCATTGCGGTTGCCCAATTGCGGCAGCCAGCGCGCCAGCGCCGCGCCGGGCGCGACGAGGATGCCGGTGTTGATTTCGTGGATCAGCCGCTCGGCATCATCGGCGTCTTTCTCCTCGACGATGCGGGTGACTTTTCCATCGACGCGGACGATGCGGCCATAACCGTGGGGATTGTCGAGCTGCGCGGTGAGCAGGGCGAGTTTGCCTTCACCCGCTGCCTCGATCAGACGGCGCAGCGTGGCAGCACGAATCAGCGGCACATCACCATAAAGGATCAAAGTCGGCGCACGCGGAACGGCGCCAGCCGTTTCCGCATCGTGCATGGGAACAGCGTCAAACTGTGGCAACGCCTGCAAAACCGCATGCCCGGTGCCGAGTTGGGGCACCTGGGTTGCCCAGGCGAGATCAGGGGCGGCGAACGCGGCGCGCACCTGTTCGCCACCGCGGCCAACCACCACGCAGATTTTCGCGGCAGGAAACTCGCGTGCCGTATCGAGCACATGCGCCAGCAGCGGCTTGCCGGCAAGCGGGTGCAGCACCTTGGGCAGGTCCGAGCGCATGCGCTTGCCCTGCCCGGCGGCGAGAATGACGACATTCAACATGATGCCGTCAGTTTATCAGCGTGGCAGGGTGCTTGTCCCCATCAGGAACTCATCGACCGCGCGGGCGCACTGGCGGCCTTCGCGGATCGCCCAGACCACCAGCGACTGGCCGCGGCGCATGTCGCCGGCGGCGAAGACCTTGGCGACATTGGTGGCGTAGCAACCCCGGCCGTCGGTCGTGGCGCTGGCGTTGCCGCGCGCGTCTTTCACCACGCCGAAGCCGTCGAGCACCGCGGCGATCGGCTGGGTGAAGCCCATCGCGAGAAAAACGAGGTCGGCGCGAACTTCGAACGCGCTGCCGGGAACTTCGGTCATCTTGCCGCCCTGCCAGTCCAGGCGCACGCACTTGAGCGCTTTCAGTTTGCCTTTTTCTCCGATGAATTCCTTGGTGGCAACGGACCAGTCGCGCGCGCAGCCTTCATCGTGCGACGACGAGGTGCGCAATTTACTTGGCCAATACGGCCAGGTAAGCGGCTTGTCCTCTTCCGCGGGCGGGCGCGGCATCAATTCGAACTGGGTGACGCTGGCGGCGCCGTGGCGGTTGGCGGTGCCGACGCAATCGGAACCGGTGTCGCCACCGCCGATCACGACGACATGCTTGCCGCGGGCCGAGATCGGGTTCTTCTTTCCACCACCGACTTCCCGGTTTTGCGGAATAAGAAATTCGAGCGCGAAATGCACACCCTCAAGTTCGCGGCCGGGAGCCGGCAGGTCGCGCGGGGTTTCGGCACCACCCGCCAGGATGACCGCGTCGAACTCCCGCAACACGCGCTGCGGCGCAATAACCCGCACGGCATCATTGGCAATGCCCGGCGGCAGGACGGTGCCGATCAGCGTGCGGGTGAGGAATTTGACGCCCTCCTCCTGCAGTTGCGCCATGCGCCAGTCGATCAGCCGCTTGTCGAGCTTGAAGTCGGGAATGCCATAGCGCAACAGGCCGCCGACCTGGTCGTTCTTTTCGAAAACCGTGACCTGGTGGCCGACGCGCGCCAGTTGCTGGGCGGCGGCGAGGCCGGCGGGGCCGGAGCCGACGACGGCGACCGTTTTGCCGGTCAACCGCGCGGCCGGTTGCGGCAGCACCCAGCCGTTTTCGCCGGCCTTGTCGATGATGGCGCGTTCGAGCGACTTGATGCCGACCGGCGCGGCGTTGATGCCGAGCGTGCAGGCTGCCTCGCAGGGCGCCGGACAGATGCGTCCGGTCAATTCGGGGAAGTTGTTGGTCGAGTGCAGGATTGCGCTGGCGGCACGCCAGTTGCCGCGATACACCGCGTCGTTGAAGTCCGGGATGTTGTTGTTGACCGGGCAGCCGCTGTTGCAGAAGGGAATGCCGCAATCCATGCAACGCGCCCCCTGCACCTTTGCGCCGGCATCATCCAGGTGGACGACGAATTCCTGATAGTGCTTGAGCCGCTCCGCGACGGGCGCGTAGCCTTCCGCCAGACGTTCGAATTCCAGAAAACCGGTTGGCTTGCCCATCACGCCACCTCCTTCAACTGACCGGCGGCAATTTCTTTGAGCGCGCGGCGATATTCATTCGGAAACACCTTGACGAACCGGGCACGGAACGTCGGCCAATCGGCCAGCACACGCTCGGCCATTGCACTGCCGGTCTCGTCCCGATGCTTTTCGACCAGGGCTTTGAGCAAAATCTCGTCGGCCATGCCCTTGTGGCGAGTGCCGTCATCCGCTTGGCCGGCGGCCGGCAGCACCTGCTCAAGGGCCACCATCGCGGTGTTGCAGTGCTTGGCAAAGGCTTCGTCCATGTCGAGCACATAGGCAATCCCGCCCGACATGCCGGCGGCAAAATTACGGCCGGTCCGGCCCAGCACGACCACGGTGCCCCCGGTCATGTATTCGCAACAGTGATCGCCGGCGCCTTCGACCACCGCGGTGGCGCCGGAGTTGCGCACGCAGAAGCGCTCGCCAGCCACCCCGCGAAAGTAGACTTCGCCTTCGGTGGCGCCATACAAAACGGTATTGCCGACAATGATGTTCGCATCGGGCGCGCCCTTGAATCCCTCCGGCGGCTTGACGACGATCTTGCCGCCGGACAGCCCCTTGCCGACGTAGTCGTTGGCCTCGCCGGTCAATTCCAGCGTGATGCCGCGCGCCAGAAAAGCGCCGAAACTCTGGCCGGCGATGCCGGTCAGGCGGACATGGATGCTGTTGTCGGGCAGCCCGGCATGGCCGTGGCGGCGGGCGACTTCGTGCGACAGCATGGCGCCGACCGTGCGGTTGCTGTTCCTGACCGCCATGGCGAAGCTGACGGGCTGGCCATGTTCGAGCGCCGGCTGGGCGCGGGCGATCAACTGGTGGTCGAGCGCGCCGGCGATGTTGTGATCCTGGGTTTCGCAATGGGCGCGCGCCACGCCGTCGCCGACGGCGGGCATGTGGAAGATGCGCGAGAAATCGAGGCCGCGCGCCTTCCAGTGGAGAACGCCTTCGCGCATGTCCAGCAGGTCGGAGCGGCCGATCAGCTCGGAGAAGTTGCGGATGCCCATTTCCGCCATGATGCGGCGAACCTCTTCGGCGACGAAGAAGAAGTAATTGACCACATGCTCGGGCTGGCCGGTGAAGCGCCGCCGTAGCACCGGATCCTGCGTCGCGACGCCGACTGGGCAGGTATTCAGGTGGCACTTGCGCATCATGATGCAGCCTTCGACCACCAGCGGGGCCGTGGCGAAGCCGAACTCATCGGCGCCGAGCAAGGCGCCGATGACCACGTCGCGGCCGGTCTTGATCTGGCCATCGACCTGCACGCGAACCCGGCCGCGCAGGCGGTTTTGCACCAGCGTCTGCTGCGTTTCGGCAAGCCCCAGTTCCCACGGCGAACCGGCATGCCTGATCGATGACAGGGGCGACGCGCCCGTGCCGCCGTCGAAGCCGGCAATGACAATGTGGTCAGCCTTGGCCTTGGCGACGCCGGCGGCCACGGTGCCGACGCCGACTTCGGACACCAGCTTGACCGAGATCGAGGCCCGCGGGTTGGCGTTCTTGAGATCATGGATCAGTTGCGCCAGGTCTTCGATGGAGTAGATGTCATGGTGCGGCGGCGGCGAAATCAGGCCGACGCCCGGCACCGAGTGGCGCAGCATGCCAATGTAGTCGGAAACCTTGTGGCCGGGCAGCTGGCCGCCTTCGCCGGGCTTGGCGCCCTGGGCCATCTTGATCTGGATCTGGTCGGCATTGGCCAGATATTCGGCGGTGACGCCGAAACGTCCCGAAGCGACCTGCTTGATCGCGGAGCGCAGGGAATCACCCTCCAGAAGCGGGGTGTCGCGCTCGATGCGGTTGGCGCCGAGGACGCTGGCCGCCGTCTCGCCAGCGCCGACTTTTCTGAAGCGGCGCGGATCCTCGCCACCCTCGCCGGTATTCGACTTGCCGCCGATGCGGTTCATGGCGATGGCGAGCGTGCTATGCGCTTCCGTCGAGATGCTGCCCAGCGACATGGCACCCGTGGCGAAGCGCTTGACGATTTCGCTGGCCGGCTCGACTTCGTCGAGCGCAATGGGTGCACCGTGTGCGCCGGCCGGCTTGATCTCGAACAGGCCACGCAGCGTCATGTGGCGCTGGCTCTGGTCGTTGATGAGCCGCGCATACTCCTGGTAGGTCTCGAACTGCCCAGAGCGGGTCGCATGCTGCAGCTTGGCGATGGCGTCCGGTGTCCACATGTGTTCTTCACCGCGCACGCGGAAAGCATATTCGCCGCCCACGTCGAGCATGTTGTCCAGCACCGGGTCATTGCCGAAGGCGGCCGCGTGGGTGTTCAGCGTCTCCATCGCCACCTCCTGCATGCCGATGCCCTCGATCTTCGTCGACGTGCCGGTGAAATAGCGCGCGACGAAATCCGACGACAGGCCGACCGCCTCGAAGATTTGCGAGCCGCAATAGGACTGGTAAGTGGAGATGCCCATCTTCGACATTACTTTCATCAGGCCCTTGCCGATGGCCTTGATGTAGCGCTTGTGACACTCGTCGGCCGCGGGCTTCCCAGGTAGCGTCGGCGCCAGGGCGTCGAGGCTGGCGAAGGCCAGCCAGGGATGGATCGACTCGGCGCCATAGCCCGCCAGCAGGGCGAAATGATGCACCTCGCGCGCGTCGCCGGTTTCGACCAGCAGGCTGCACGCGGTGCGCAGGCCCGCCTTGACCAGGTATTGGTGCACGGCGGAGCAAGCGAGCAGCGAGGGGATCGCGACACGCTCGGCATCGACATTGCGGTCGGAAAGGATGATGACGTTGCTGCCTTGGCCGACGGCCCGTTCGGCGGATACGCAGACCTGGTAGAGCGCATGACTCAGGCCGACCGGCCCCGCGGCGGCCGGCGTGGTGATATCGATCACCCGCGAGCGGAAAATGCCGTCGGTCAAAGAGTCGATCTGCTTCAGCTTGGCCATGGTGGCCGGCGCCAGAATCGGTTGCAGCACCTCGAGGCGCGGCATCGGCTGGCTTTCGTTGATCTCCAGCAGGTTGGGGTTGGGACTGACCAGCGAGATCAGCGACATGACGATTTCCTCGCGGATCGGATCGATCGGCGGGTTGGTCACCTGGGCGAACAACTGCTTGAAATAATTGAACAGCAGCTTGTTGCGGTTCGACAGGATCGGCAATGCGGTGTCACTGCCCATCGACCCGGTCGCCTCCTCGCCATTGACGGCCATGGGTTCGAGCACGAACTTGAGGTCTTCCTGCGTATAGCCGAAGGCCTGCTGCAGGTCGAGCAGCGGCGCGCCCAACTTTTCCTCGCTCACGACCTCGGGCATCGCATCGACATAATGGCGCGACTGCTCGATCCAGCGGCGGTACGGTTTCGCCTGGGCCAGCGTGTGCTTGATCTCCTCGTCGCTGATGATGCGGCCCTCTTCGAGATCGATCAGCAGCATCTTGCCGGGCTGCAGGCGCCACTTCTTTACGATGCGCTCCTCGGCGATCGGCAACACGCCGGTCTCGGAGGCCAGCACCACCAGGTCGTCGTCGGTCACCAGATAGCGGGCCGGCCGCAAGCCATTGCGGTCGAGCGTGGCGCCGATCTGCCGGCCGTCGGTGAAGGCCACCGCCGCCGGACCGTCCCACGGCTCCATCAGCGCCATGTGATATTCATAAAAAGCGCGACGATCCTCGTCCATCAGCGGGTTGCCGGCCCAGGCTTCGGGGATCAGCATCATCATGGCGTGCGGCAGGCTGTAGCCGCCCATCACCAGGAGCTCCAGCGCATTGTCGAAGCTGGCGGAATCGGACTGGCCGTCGTAAATCAGCGGCCAGATTTTTTCCAAATCCTCGCCGAACAACGGCGAGGAGATATTGTGCTCGCGGGCGCGAATCCAGTTCACATTGCCGCGCAGGGTGTTGATCTCGCCGTTGTGGGCGATCATGCGGAAGGGATGGGCGAGGTCCCAGGTCGGGAAGGTGTTGGTCGAGAAGCGCTGATGCACCAGCGCCAGCGCCGAATCCACGCGCTCGTCTTGCAGATCGAGAAAGTATTCGCCGACCTGATTGGCCAGCAGCATACCCTTGTAAATGATCGTGCGCGTCGACAGCGAAGGGACGTAGAACATCTTCACATCCGGCAGCCTGAGCGCCTGAATGGCGTGGCCCGAGGCCTTGCGCACGATGAACAGCTTGCGCTCCAGCGCAGCGCAATCGTTGGGCGCAGCGCCCGCTGCGCCGGCGGATCCCGTAGCGCCGGCGGCACCATTGGCTTCCCAGCCGATAAACACCTGGCGAATGACCGGCTCGCGCTCCCGCGCCATCGCGGCCAGTCCGGAATTGTCGCGTGGCACGTCGCGCCAGCCGATCAGCTTCAGACCCTCATAGCGGATCGTGCGTTCGATGGCCGCCTCGCAGGCGCGCCGGCTGGCAGCGCCGGGCGGCAGGAACATCATCCCCACGCCATAGGCGCCCGGCGGCGGCAGATCGATGCCCCGCGCCGCCAGTTCGGCACGGAAAAAACCGTCGGGAATCTGGATCAGGATGCCAGCGCCGTCGCCCAGCAGCGGGTCATACCCCGTGGCGCCGCGATGTTCGAGATTCTTGAGGATCTGCAGCCCCTGCTCGACAATCGCATGACTCTTCTGGTTCTTGATGTGGGCGACAAAGCCGACGCCGCAGGCGTCGTGCTCAAAGGCAGGGTCGTAGAGACCGACGGTTGGGCCGTCGAGACCCGGCTGCGCGGGGTTTTCCATGATGTATTCCTAGCGGTGCGGCCAAAAGTGAACCGCAAAATATACCCGGAATCACCTTACGGCTCAACACCCTC
>JAUXNZ010000106.1 GCA_030682595.1 Rhodocyclaceae bacterium
GTCGATTGCCACGGCACCGGCACGGCTTCGGCGGCCGCCTACCGGGCGGCGGGACGCGCAATGGGGACGGCGCCCGCCCTGCGTTTCGTGACCGGCGCGCTCAAGGTGGATTTTCTGGCGCCGACGCCACTGGGCGTGGAACTGGAATTGCGCGGCACGGTGGTCGAGATCAAGGAAAAGAAGGTGGTTGTCGACATCACCGTGACGGCACAGGGCAAGCTGTGTGCGAAAGGCCAGGTCATCGCGGTGCGCATGCCCGAGAGCATGGCGCCGAAATAAGCGCCGTCTCGCCAGCGCCGAGTTTTACTCGCTGAATAAATCTGTGTGCCGACCAGTACGCTCGAAGCGGATCTTATCGCCAGTGATCTTGTAGATCAGCAACCAGTCTGGCTCGATATGGGCATCCCGAAAACCTTTCCACCCACCTTGTAGTGCATGATCAAGATAGATGGCCGACAGCGGTGCGCCTTCGATGAGCAAGCCTAACAGCGTTTTGAGCTTGCCCATGTCCTTTCCTCGCTTTTGTGACAGCTTCACATCTCGCTTGAACTGCCCCGAGTAATCGGGTTGGCGCATCAAATCCCCAACTGCTCAAACAAATCCTTGGCATCCTTGGCGTGATGCACGTCCTCGCCCCGCTCACTCTTGGCGAGCGTTTCGACCGTAAGCTTATTGGGGACGCGCATTTCGAAAGGTAGTGCCTTGTCCTTGGCTACCTTGGTCAAAACGATCCGCACGACATCAGATACGGTCAACCCCATATCCGCCAAAACAGCGGAGGCTTCTTCTTTCAGGGTTTCGTCGATTCTTGCACGCACAAATGCGGTGGCTGCCATGATCTACCTCCTTGGGGCCTGTTAACTATTTGTAGCTCAATTAAGCCACAAACAAACAGGAAGGTAAAGAGCGATGCCAGTAGAGTCCGGTTGATTGCGGTGCGCATGCCCGAGAGCATGGCGCCGAAATAAGCAGGGAAAGTCGGCGCTGGCGGGACGGCGTCAGCCGGCACACCGCCAAAATGGGGACGGCGCCGACTGCTGGCGTCGTCCCGCCAGCGCCGACAATGTTCAGGAAGCGTCCAGCATCCGCTCCAGCGCGATCTTCGCCAGCTGCGCCTCGTGCGCCGGCACCTTGATCTGATTCACCACATTCCCGGCGACCAGGTTTTCGAGCGTCCAGGCGAGGTGTTGCGGGTCGATGCGCTGCATGGTCGAGCACATGCAGACGGTATCGGCCATGAACTGGACGATCTTGCCTTCGTGCTTGACCTCGTTGGCCAGGCGGTCGACGAGATTGAGTTCGGTGCCGACCAGCCAGCGCGTGCCGGCCGGCGATTCCTTGACGACGCGGATGATGGTCTCGGTCGAGCCGATGGCATCGGACTGCGCGCAGACTTCGAAACTGCATTCGGGGTGGGCAATCACCTTGCCATCGGGATATTTGGCGCGGAATTTCGCGATCTGCGACGGCTGGAACATCTGATGCACCGAACAGAAGCCGTGCCAGAGAATGATCCGCGCATTGCGGATCTGTTCGGCCGTCAGGCCGCCCATTTCAAGATCGGGATTCCAGACGACCATCTGCTCCAGCGGAATGCCCATCTTGTGACCGCTCCAGCGGCCGAGGTGCTGGTCGGGGAAGAACAGCACTTTTTCGCGGCGGGCGAACGACCATTCGAGAATTTTCGTGGCGTTGGACGAGGTGCAGACAATGCCGCCGTGTTCGCCGCAGAAGGCCTTGAGGTCGGCGGCGGAATTGATGTAGGTGACCGGTGTCACGCTTGCATCGGGATCGAGCACCGTGGCCAGTTCGCGCCAGCAGCGCTCGACCTTGGCGCGGCTCGCCATGTCGGCCATCGAGCAACCGGCGGCGAGGTCGGGCAGGATGGCGATCTGTTCCGGGCGCGAGAGGATGTCGGCGACCTCGGCCATGAAATGCACGCCGCAGAAGACAATGAATTCGGCGTCCGACTGCGCGGCGAGACGCGAGAGCTTGAGCGAGTCGCCGGTGATGTCGGCGTGGGCGTAGACGTCGGCGCGCTGATAGTGGTGACACAACAGCACGGCGCGCTTGCCGAGCTTTGCGCGGGCGGCTTCGATGCGTGACTGCGCGGCTTTGTCTGACAGCGCGTTGAAGGGCTCGAACTGAATGGGCACTGCTTGCATGAGCGGTAGAATCCAACTTTTTGGCGGCTGGCAAGTATAGCGATTTACCCATGCACGAACACGATACGCATTCCCGCGCCAAGCCTTCTCCGGCGACGCAGGTCGATCCCCAGCGCTTCAGGGAAGGGCAGCGCATCACCTGGGTGAGCGTGGTGGTGAATGTGGCGCTGTCGGCCATGCAGATCGTGGTCGGTTTTCTCGCCCATTCGATGGCGCTGGTCGCCGACGCCATGCATACGCTGTCCGACGTGGTGGCCGATGCCTTCGTGCTTTGGGCCAATCGCAAGGGCGCCGAAGCGGCCGATGACGAGCACCCCTACGGTCACGGCCGCTACGAAACCGCCGCCTCGCTGGTACTCGGGCTGCTGCTAACCGCCACCGGCGCCGGCATCCTGATCTCGGCGGCCGGCCGGCTCCAGAGCCTGGACGCCCTGCCCGCCGTGGGCATCGCCGCCATCTGGGCCGCCCTGGCGACACTGGCGGCCAAGGAAGGCCTGTTCCGCTACATGCTCAAGGTGGCCGAACGCCTGCGCTCGCCGATGCTGATCGCCAATGCCTGGCACGCCCGCGCCGACGCGCTCTCCTCGCTGGTGGTGGCGGCCGGCGTCGGCGGCGCATTGCTCGGCTTTCCCATCGCCGATAGCGTGGCGGCCATCATCGTCGGCGCCATGATCATCAAGGCGGGTCTCGGCTTCGCCTGGGAGGCGATCCGCGAACTGATCGACACCGGCTTGCCGGCCGAAGAGGTCGCAGCCATCCGCGCCACGCTCGCCGCAACCCCCGGCGTGATCGACCTGCATGAATTGCGCACGCGCCGCATGGCGCACCAGGCGCTCGTCGATGTGCATATCCAGGTGGATGGCCGCATCACGGTGGCCGAGGGCCACGACATCGGCGAGGCAGCCCGCCATCGGGTGCTGGCCGCGCACCCCGAAGTGCTTGATGTGCTGATTCATCTGGACGCCGAAAACGATGCACGCTAATGGGGCATTTTACGGCAGGGGCGCACCATCACGGTGCAATACAGGCGACGATTCCCGGCGCTTTGCCCTATGGGACAATTACCTGCGCCACATTCCGGCTTGGCACGTTTGCTGCTAGGGTTATCCACGTTTAATTCCCCATTCTTTCAGATCACCGACCAGGAGCTCACCCCATGACACCCCAAGACATCATCCAGATGGTTCAGGACAAGGAAGTCCGTTTTGTCGATTTCCGCTTCACCGACACCCGCGGCAAGGAACAGCACGTCAGCGTGCCGGTCTCCGCTTTCGGCCTTGAAAAATTCGAGGATGGCCACGCCTTCGACGGCTCCTCGATCGCCGGCTGGAAAGGCATTCAAGCGTCAGACATGCAGTTGATGCCCGACCCCGCCTCCGCCTACATCGACCCCTTCATGGACGAGACCACGCTGGTGCTGACCTGCGACGTGGTCGAGCCGGCCGACGGCAAGGGCTACGACCGCGACCCGCGCTCCATCGCCAAACGCGCCGAGGCCTATCTGAAGGCCTCCGGCCTGGGCGACACCGCCTACTTCGGCCCCGAGCCCGAGTTCTTCATCTTCGACAGCGTCGAATGGAAAATCGACATGTCCGGCTCCTATTGCAAGGTATTCTCTGAAGAAGCCGCCTGGGCGACCGGGGACAAATTCGACGGCGGCAACACCGGCCACCGTCCCACCATCAAAGGCGGCTATTTCCCCGTGCCGCCGGTCGATAGCCTCCACGACATCCGCTCCGCCATGTGCCTGGCACTCGAAGAGTGCGGCGTGCCGGTTGAAGTGCATCACCACGAAGTCGCCACCGCCGGCCAGTGCGAGATCGGTACCGTGTTCAACACCCTGGTGCGCCGTGCCGACCAGACCCAGTTGCTGAAATACATTGTGCACAACGTCGCGCATTCGTACGGCAAAACCGCGACCTTCATGCCCAAGCCGATCGTCGGCGACAACGGTTCCGGCATGCATGTGCACCAGTCGATCTGGAAGGATGGCAAGAACCTGTTTGCCGGCAACGGTTATGCGGGTTTGAGCGAGTTCGCGCTGTATTACATCGGCGGCATCATCAAGCACGCCCGCGCACTGAACGCCATCACCAACCCCGGCACCAACTCCTACAAGCGTCTGGTGCCCGGCTTCGAAGCCCCGGTGAAGCTGGCCTATTCGGCACGCAACCGTTCCGCCTCGATCCGCATCCCCTTCGTGCACTCCGACAAGGCCCGCCGCATCGAAACACGCTTCCCCGACCCGACCGCCAACCCCTACCTGGCCTTCGCCGCGCTGATGATGGCCGGACTGGACGGCGTGCAGAACAAGATTCATCCGGGCGAGCCGGCCGACAAGAACCTCTACGATCTGCCGCCGGAAGAAGATGCCAAGATCCCGACCGTTTGCACCAGCCTTGACCAAGCGCTCGAATATCTGGACAAGGACCGCGAGTTCCTCACCCGCGGCGGCGTGTTCAGCAACGACTTC
>JAUXNZ010000136.1 GCA_030682595.1 Rhodocyclaceae bacterium
TCAAAGTATTCGCGGCCCTGTTTGCGTTTGGCGCACCAGCTGATGTTGAGGCTCAGCTGCGCGCGGGTGATGCCGACATACATCAGCCGCCGTTCTTCCTCGATGTCGCCTTTGTCGATGGCCTCGCGGTGCGGCAGCGTGCCTTCTTCGACGCCGACCAGATGGACGTGGCGGAATTCCAGCCCCTTGGCGGCGTGCAGGGTGGTGAGTTGCACGGCGTCGTGGTTTTCATCCTGCTTGTCGAGCATGGTGATCAGCGCGATGGTTTGTGCCAGCTCCAGCAGGTTCTTGTTTTCCTCTGCCGCCTTGGCGGACAGCCAGCCGACGAAGTCGCGCACATTGCTCCAGCGCGTTTCGGCTTCACGCACCTCCAGCGCTTCGAACAACGCGGCCTCGTAGCCGATGGCCTTGAGCAGGTCTTCCAGCACCGCGCCCACTGCCGCCCCTTGCTCGCGGCTGGCGCGCCATTCGATACGGTTGATGAAGTTGCCGAATTCACGCAGCGCGGCGAGCTGCGCCGGCTTGATTTCAGTCTCGATGCCCGGCGCGAAAATCGCGGCGAACAGGCCGAGATGCCGGCGGCCGGCGGCGTGGCCCAGTGCTTCCAGTGTTGTGCCGCCGATGCCGCGTTTCGGCGTGGTGGCGGCGCGGATGAAGGCGGGATCGTCGTCCTGGTTCGCCAGCAGGCGCAGATAGCTCGTGACATCCTTGATCTCGGCGCGATCAAAGAACGACTGCCCGCCTGACAGAACGTAGGGGACCTTGTGGGCACGCAACTGCTGCTCGAACAGCCGCGCCTGAAAGTTGCCGCGATAGAGGATCGCGTAATCGCGGAAGCTGCCGCGCGTCTCGAACTTGTGCGCCAGCAGCCGCGTGACCACCCACGCCGCCTCGTGTTCGCCGTCGCGGCAGGCCATGACGCGAATCACGTCGCCATGCCCCTTGTCCGACCACAACTGCTTGTCGAACAGCTTGGGATTGTGGCGGATCACATTGTTGGCGGCCTTGAGGATGCGCGTGGTCGAACGGTAGTTTTGCTCGAGCTTGATGACCTTGAGACGGGGGAAATCGGTCTGCAACTGGCGCAAGTTGTCCATGTCGGCGCCACGCCAGGCGTAGATCGACTGGTCGTCGTCGCCCACCGCCGTGAATGATGCGCGCTCGCCGGTCAAGAGCCGCATCAGCCGGTTCTGGCAACGGTTGGTGTCCTGATATTCGTCGACCAGCAAATGCCAGATGCGCGAACGCCAGCGCTGGGCCACGTCCTCGTCCTGTTCCAGCAACTGTACCGGCTTGATGATCAGATCGTCGAAGTCGACCGCCTGGTAAGCCTTGAGCGTGCGCTCGTATTCCTGATAGACCTGCGCCGCGCCGACTTCGAGATCATCGCCGGCTTGCGCCAGCGCCGCCGCGGGGCCCTGCAGTGCGTTCTTCCACAGCGAAATGCGCTGCTGGATCAGCTTCACGCGCGCCCTCATGTCGCCACCCGCGGCGCCTTTCAGAAGTTCGCCAAACAACGCAGTCGTGTCGCTGGCGTCAAGGATGGAAAAGCCCGGCTTGAGGCCGACGGCGCGCGCCTCCATGCGCAGCAGCTTCGCGCCGAGCGCATGGAAGGTGCTGATGCTCACTTCGTCCGCGCGCTGCCCCACCAGCTTGGCGGCGCGCTCCTTCATCTCGCGCGCGGCCTTGTTGGTGAAGGTGATCGCCATGACGTGTTGCGGCGCCATGCCGCACTCGTCGATCAGAAAGGCGATCTTCTGCGTGATGACGCGTGTTTTGCCGCTGCCCGCGCCGGCCAGCACGAGCAGCGGCCCGTCGAGATAACGCACCGCCTCGCGTTGCGGCGGGTTCAATCCATGCATGGGCTGGTTTCCTTGGCTGGCTCGCCGTTTAACGGTTGGCGGCAGTCCGGCCGACGCCGTCCCGCCAGCGCCGACTTTTACTTGAGCGCGCCGAAGACTTTTTTCGCCAGATTGCCGGCAGCGCCGACCGGGTTCTCGCGGATCGCCTTTTCTTCTTCGGCGATCATCAGGTACAGGCCGTCGAGCGCCTTTTCGGTGACGTAATTTTCGAGGTTGGTGTCCTTTTCCTTCACCAGCCCAAACTTGGCGCCCTTCTTGGCGAACTTCTCATAGGTATCGGCCAGTTTCACCTTGGCGATGGCTTTTTTGACGATAGGCTGAAACTTCTGGCCGAGCGGTTCGGCGGTCTTGCGGCGGAAATACTGCGTGCCCGCATCGTTGCCGCCCGCGAGGATGCCTTTCGCATCTTCGACGCTCATCTGCTTGACCGCATCCACCAGCAGTTTTTTCGCTTCCGGCACGGCGGCTTCGGCCGCGCGGTTCATCGCGGTGATCAGCTCATCGGCCTGCTTGCCCATGCCCAGTCCGCGCATCAGTCCTTCGACCTGCTGCATGCTTTCGGGCAGGGGAATCTTCACCTTCGGGTTGCCGAGGAAGCCGTCATTCCGGCCCAGCAGATCGACGGCCTTGCTCGCGCCCTGGGTCAGCGCTTCCTTGAGCCCGCCGCCGGCTTCCTGGCCGGAAATATCCGCCAGCGAGAGCGCCTGAGCGCCCGTGGCAAACCACAGGCCGGCCAGCAGGCCGAACAGGGTACGATAAAAGATATGTGTTTTCACAAGGGTAGTTTAACCTCCGCGATGAGTTCTGGGCCGGGTGTCAGGTGAATCGACGCCCCCCACCCCCCGCCCAGCGGCTGGGGTCGAAGCCCGCCATCCCGCCAGCGCCGACTTTCGGTAACTACACAACGCCCGCGCCGTGCGCCTGCTGGTCGGCGTGATAGCTTGACCTGACCAGCGGTGCGCAGGCGGCGTGGGAAAAGCCCATGGCGTTGGCTGCGCGCCCGTACATCGTGAAGACGTCCGGATGCACATAGCGCGTCACCGGCAGGTGGTGGCCGGAGGGCGCGAGATACTGGCCGATGGTGAGCATCTCGACCTCGTGCTCACGCAGGTCGCGCATCACGGCAAGGATTTCGTCGTCGGTTTCGCCCAGGCCAACCATCAGGCCGGACTTGGTGGGGAGACTCGGCTGACGCGCCTTGAAGTCCTGCAGCAACTTCAGCGAGTGCGCGTAGTCGGCGCCGGGGCGAACCTGTTTGTAGAGGCGCGGCACGGTTTCGAGATTGTGGTTCATCACGTCGGGCGGCGTGGCGGCGAGGATGTCGAGCGCCACGTCGAGCCGGCCGCGAAAATCCGGTACCAGGATTTCGATGACGGTGGCTGGAGACAATACCCGTATCGCTCGGATGCAGTCGGCAAAGTGCTGCGCGCCGCCGTCGCGCAGGTCGTCGCGGTCGACGCTGGTGATCACCACGTACGTGAGTTGCATCGCGGCGATGGTCCGGGCGAGCTTTTCCGGCTCGGCGGGGTCGGGCGGCAATGGCACGCCGTGGCCGACGTCGCAGAACGGGCAGCGTCGCGTGCACAGGTCGCCGAGGATCATGAAGGTGGCTGTGCCCTTGCCAAAGCACTCGCCGATGTTCGGACAGGTGGCTTCCTCGCAGACGGTGTGGAGGCCGTGCTCGCGCAGGATGGTCTTGACTTCGCCAAAGCGGGCGGCCGAGTTGCCGGCTCTGACGCGAATCCAGTCGGGCTTCTTCAGCGGCGCGGCCGGAATCACCTTGATCGGGATGCGCGCGGTCTTGGCTGCGCCCTTCTGCTTCTCGCTCATGGTTTCTCTCTCAGCTTGTTTTCCAACTGCGCGACCAGTTTAGCGCCAACTTTTTCCA
This sequence comes from Rhodocyclaceae bacterium, assembly GCA_030682595.1. GTDB lineage: Bacteria > Pseudomonadota > Gammaproteobacteria > Burkholderiales > Rhodocyclaceae > Sulfuricystis. Next base: position 3,751 of record JAUXNZ010000136.1, read on the forward strand.
CGTCGGCGGTGGGGTCGAAAGCGGTCAGTTGCGTCACCGCCATGCCGGCGTAGCCGCAGGGGTTGATCGCGTCAAACGGCTTCAGGTCCATGGCGACATTGAGTGCCAGGCCGTGGTAACAGCAGCCGTTCTTCACCTTCAGGCCGAGCGCGGCGATTTTTGCGCCGCCGACATACACGCCTGGCGCGCCGGCCAGTCGTTCGCCGCGCACGCCAAATTCGGCCAGCAGGTCGATGACGGCCTGCTCCATGCGGTTGACGAGTCCCTTGATGCCGAGGTCGCGCCGCTTCAGGTCCAGCAACAGGTAGCAGACGAGCTGGCCGGGGCCGTGATAGGTGATCTGGCCGCCGCGGTCGATTTTGACCACCGGCACGCCAATGTCAACGAGCAGATGTTCCGGCTTGCCGGCGAGCCCCTGGGTGAACACCGGCGGATGCTCGCAGAGCCAGATTTCGTCGGGCCAGTCGTGCGAATCCGAGCCGCGTTGCGCGGTGAATTCCTGCATCCTCCGCCAGGTCGGCGCGTAATCGACCTGGCCGAGCGTGCGCAGGATCAGAGGACTATCTTCACCCACGGGTGACCGCTCAATTCGCGATAAAGGGCGTCAAGTTGTGGCTTCGACTTGGCGCGGAGGGTGCAGGTGAGCGACAGATAGTTGCCGGCTTTGGAGGGACGCATCTCGACGCTGGCAGGGTCGAAATCCGGCGCATGGCGCAGCACGATCTCGACGATGGCCTGGGCGAAACCGTCGCGCGTTGCGCCCATGACCTTGATGGGAAAGTCGCAGGGAAATTCGAGCAGCGTGGCGGGCGTTTCGTTCACTGAAAATAGAGCTTGAGCGAGTCCCAGGCGCGGCCGAGGATGCCGGCCACCGGCGCATCGGTGAGCGCCACCAGCGGATATTCGCCAAACGGCTTCTCATCCAGCGTGAGACGCAACGTGGCAATGTTCTCGCCCTGTTTCACCGGCGCGATCAGCGGCTGACGGCTGGTGACTGCCACCTTGAGGCGGCCGCTCGTTGCGGCACCCGGCGGCAGGGAAATCACAAAGTCTTCGGCAAAGCCGGCACCGACGGTGGCGCGCGTACTTTTGTACAGCTTGAGCTGGGTTAATGCTTGATCCTTGCTGTAGAGCTTGACGGCATCGAAAGCCCGGTAACCGTAATGCAAGAGCGCCAGCGTTTCCTGCACCCGCGCCTGATCCGAGGCGGTGCCGACCACCACGGCGATCAGGCGGCGCACGCCATCGTTTTTCGATCCCACCAGGCAGTAACCTGCCGCGGTCGTATGTCCCGTCTTTACGCCGTCGATCGCCTTGTCCAGCCACAGCAGGCGGTTGCGGTTGGGCTGCTTGATCTTGTTGTAGGTGTATTCCTTGACGGCGTTGAGCGGATAGTCGGCGGGGAAATCGCGGATCAGCGCACGGGTCAGGCGGGCCAGGTCGTCCACCGTGGTCATGTGCGCGGGATCGGGCAGGCCGGTGGCGTTGACATAGTTGGTGTTGGTCATGCCGAGGCGGCGCGCCTCGGCGTTCATCATGCCGGCGAAGGCTTCCTCGCTGCCGGCGACTGCTTCGGCCAGCGCAATGCTGGCGTCGTTGCCCGACTGGATGACCATGCCATGCAGCAGTTCGTCGACGGTCACCGGCCGGTTCGGCTCGATGAACATGCGCGAGCCGATCGCCTTCCAGGCTTTTTCGGAAACCGGCACGACCTGATCGCGCCGCAGCTTGCCATCCCGCAGGGCGGCATGGACGAGATAGGAGGTCATGATCTTGGTCAGCGACGCCGGCTCGACCTTCTGGCCGGGATTTTGCGCGGCGAGCACCTGGCCCGTGCCGTGATCGATCAACAACCAGGCGCGCGCGGCCAGGGCAGGGGGCGGCTCGCTGGCCTGGGCGGTAAGGGTGAACAGGCCCAGCAGGACGAACAATAAAGGCAGGAAAGGCATGGGAGTCAGGGATCAGGGGTCAGGGATCAGGGGGCGGATTTTATCTGACCAGTACGCTGGGGAGATCGAAGGCTGTTTTCAGTTGTTCGGCGATGCGCCGGGCTTCGCCGACATCGGCCCAGGGGCCGAGTTGCAGGCGGTGGAGGTTGCCGGCGCTTCTGACTTGCAGCCGGTCGCCCAGATCGCCCAGGGTGCTGGCGAGCCGCGCCCGCAGCGCTTCGGCGTTGTCGCGG
>JAUXNZ010000141.1 GCA_030682595.1 Rhodocyclaceae bacterium
CGGTAAAAGTCGGCGCTGGCGGGACGGCGAATTGGCGGCATAATGCCGTCTGCTTGGAAGACGAAAAACCGAGGGAAGCTCACCATGACCGAAATCCACTTCATCGTCGAAGAAGCGCCCGAGGGCGGTTTCACCGCCCGCGCCGTGGGCGCCGACATCTTCACCGAAGCCGACGACCTACCCAGCCTCCATGCGCAGGTGCGCGACGCCGTGCGCTGTCATTTCGAAACAGACAAGAAGCCGGGTGTGATTCGCTTGCACATCACGCGGGAAGAGGCGCTTGCGGCATGAAGCTGCCGCGCGATCTATCCGGTCCGGATCTGATCAGATTGCTGGCGAAACTGGGCTACGCCGTCACGCGGCAGGCAGGCAGCCATGTCCGATTGACAACGCAGGAACACGGCGAACATCACGTTACGATACCCAACCATGATCCGCTGAAGATTGGCACGCTGGCATCGATACTCGCGGCGGTTGCGGCCCACCACGGTATCAGTCGGGACGAACTTTTAATTCGATTGCTGGGCTGAAGCACCGGGCGTGACAGAAGTTGCCGATCCCATTCCCCTCTCCACCCTCCAGCACTGGTGCTACTGCCCGCGCCAGTGCTCTCTGATCCATGTCGAGCTGATGTTCAGACAACCTCTACACACTGCGCTGCCTGGCAGAGCACAAGTAAGTCGATCAGCCCGGGGCGGGGACTTGCAGGACATCGCCGATGCCAAGTCGGCGCAGGCGACCGAAAGCCTGCCGGTTGAATTCGCTGACCGGCTGTTGGCTGGCGACAACCCGCTGCGCGTCTGGCGCGACCATCGCGGCCTGACGTTGCAGGCGCTGGCCGTGCAATGCGGCGTCACGCGGCAAATGCTCTCCATGATCGAGCACGGCAAAGCCAATGCTTCTGCCGACTTGCTCCATAAGCTTGCCGTCGCGCTGGGTTGCGATATGGATGATCTGCACGCCTGATTTTTACTGGCGTTAAAAGTCGGCGCTGGCGGGACGGCGGTAGCCGGAACGCCGCCCCCATGCTGGCGGCGTTTATAATCGCGCCCCTTTCCAATCTGCTTTCTCCCATGAATCCTGTCACCATCGAATCGCTCGACTACGAAGGGCATGGCGTCGCTCATGTCGACGGCAAGGCCATTTTCATCGATGGCGCGCTGCCGGGCGAACGCGTCACTTATGTGGCCTACCGACGCAAGCCGAAGTTCGAGAGTGCGAGCGTCGAGTCGATTCTCAAAGCCTCCAGCCAGCGGGTCACGCCGGGCTGTCCGCACTTTGGCGTGTGCGGGGGTTGCAGCATGCAGCACCTGGATGCGACGGCGCAGGTAGCCGCCAAACAGCGGGTGCTCGAAGATGCTTTCTGGCATATCGGGCGGTTGCGGCCCGAGACCATTTTGTCACCGATCATCGGCCCCGCCTGGGGTTACCGCCGCCGCGCGCGGCTGACGGTGCGCAAGGTCGAAAAGAAAGGTCGGGTGCTGGTCGGTTTCCATGAAAAGCGCCGCAGTTATGTGGCGGAAATGGACTCCTGCGCCGTCCTGCCAGCGCCGATTTCCAATCTGCTGGTGAAGATGGGCGAACTGGTCGCGGCCTTGTCGATTCCCGATCGGGTGCCGCAGATCGAGGTGGCGGCTGGCGACATGCCGACCGCGCTGGTGCTGCGCATTCTTGAAACGCCTTCACCCGACGACGAGCGGCTGTTACGCGAATTTGCCGACCGGCATGGCGTGACGCTCTACCTGCAGGCCAGCGGGCCGGAGTCCGCGACATTGTTCCATCCACCTGACGCGCCGCTGCCGATCTATCACCTGCCGGAGTTTGACGTCAGCTTGCGCTTCCGGCCGACCGACTTCACGCAGGTCAATCATGACGTGAATCGCATTCTGGTGCGGCGGGCGCTGGGGCTCCTGGCCATCCAGCCGGACGAGCGGGTGGCGGACATGTTTTGCGGCCTGGGCAATTTCACCTTGCCGCTGGCGCGCCTGGGTGCGCGGGTGGTGGGCATCGAGGGCAGTGCGCCGCTGATCGCGCGGGCGAAGGAAAACGCAGTCTTCAACGGGTTGGCCGAGCGTATCGAATACCACGTGGCCAATTTATTTGCCGTGACGCCGGAAAGTCTCGCCGCCTGGGGGCGCTTCGACAAGATGCTGATCGATCCGCCGCGCGACGGGGCGCTGGAGCTCGTCAAGTCGCTGGGTGACCCGGGCGAGGCCGCGCCTTCACGGATCGTCTATGTCTCCTGCAGTCCGGCTACCCTGGCGCGGGATGCCGGCGTGCTGGTGCATCAGAAGGGATACCGACTGGCGGCGGCGGGGGTCGCCAACATGTTCCCGCATACCTCGCACGTCGAGTCGATTGCGCTGTTCGAGCGCTAAGCCAGACGACCCTGAAAATACAGCGTTTGCGCCGGGCCGCCCCAAGCAAACGCGGCACGCGGCGCCAGCCGCAACCCGCGGTCCCGCCAAAACGAAGCGCCCCGTAATAAACGAGCGTAGCGAGCCCTTAAGAACCCCCCGCGAGGGGGGCGAAGGGGGGCGGGCGTTTAGCGCGTTCCAGCGGCGGCCTTCACGGCTTCATCCACCCGCTGTTTGAGCGGGCCGAAACCGAAACGCGTCAAGGGTTTGCCATTGACGAAGAACTCCGGCGTCGTGTCGATATTGAGCGTGTTGGCATCCTTGATGTCCTGGGCGATGAGCAGGGGAATCGCCGGATCGTTCATGTCGGCGCGCAGTTGGTCGAGGTTGAGCTCCAGTCCTTTCAGGTGCGGCCAGACCAGGTCAATCTGCGCGGCCTGTAGCGGCTTCCAGTCGTCCTGCGTCTCCATCAGGACGTCAAGCACCGGCCAGAACTTGTCCTGCTTCCGCGCCGCTTCCAGCAGCGCCACAATTTTTTCCGAACCTTCGTGGAATGGCGCGTAGCGCAGCACCAGACGAATCTTGCCGGGATGATCTTCCAGAAAACCCTTGACCGGCTCATAAAACGCCTGGCAGGTGCCACAGGCCGGGTCAAAAAATTCGACGATCACGACCGGTGCGTCGGGGCTGCCGAGCGTCGGCGCGTGCGCCCGGATGATCGATGCGCTGTTTTGCTCGGCCATCCGCGCCGCGTGCCCCGCTTGATTGCGTTTGTAGATCATTGATGCCGTGATGAAAGTCAGCAGCAGGATGCCGGCGGTTACGATCAAGAGCGTTCTCTGCCTCATCGGGAACTCCGCATGCGCGCCAGCAGCAGCAACACGATGATCGCCGAGAAAGCCGCGATCGACAGCAGGGGAATCGTGACGAAGTCGAAAAAGTCGATGACCGTTTTCGAGCAGGGCACGCCGCGCGCGCAGGGTTCAAGCCCCTTGGGAACCCATCCGACCACCAGCAGCTGGTGAAAGATGGCAATCAGCCAGCCGATCACGGCCAGGGGCAGGGTGTAGCGAACGATGTTCCGGTCGAATGGGGCCAGTCCGAGCGGCAGTATCAGCGCCAGCGGAAACATGAAGATGCGCTGGTACCAGCAGAGCAGGCAGGGCGGCAATTGCATGACTTCGCCAAAGAAAAGCGCGCCCAGCGTGGCGCAACTGGCGATTATCCAGGCGCCAAACACCAGCTTCCACGCGCTCGTGTCGTCGTGCATGTCTGTAGATGATCCCGAGGTATTCATTAGAGTGATTCCAGTGTAAACAGAAACGGCGGCCTTCGGGCCGCCGTTTCTGTCGCCGTGTTACCAGCGCCGACTTTTGTTGTCCGATCCTTGCCTAGGTTGCCGAGGCATCCTCGCGGTCGGCGCGCTTCCTGTCATGTGCCTTGAGAAAACGCTTGCGCAGGCGGATCGATTTCGGGGTGATTTCAACCAGCTCATCGTCGGCGATGAATTCCACCGCGGATTCAAGCGTGATCTGGATCGGCGTTATCAGCCGCACCGCTTCGTCAGTGCCCGAGGAGCGCACGTTGGTCAGCTGCTTGCCCTTGATGGGGTTAACCACCAGATCGTTGTCGCGGCTGTGGATGCCGATGATGATGCCTTCGTACAGCGGATCGCCCGGGCTGACAAACATCCGGCCGCGATCCTGCAGTTTCCAGAGCGCATAGGCGACGGCGGGGCCATCCTCGGCCGAGACCAGCACACCGTTGCGCCGGTCGGCCATGACACCGGCCCAGGGGCCGTATTCGTCGAAGACGTGGCTGGCGAGGCCGGTGCCACGCGTCAGGGTGAGGAATTCGCCCTGGAAGCCGATCAGGCCGCGGGCCGGGATGCGGTATTCGAGCCGCACGCGGCCCCGGCCGTCCGGCTGCATGTCCTGCAGTTCGCCCTTGCGACGGCCGAGCTCTTCCATGATGCCGCCCTGGTGGCCTTCTTCGACATCCACCGTGAGCATTTCGTAGGGTTCCTGCTTTTCGCCATTCGCTGCTTCGTGAATGATCACGCGCGGCCGCGAGACGGCGAGTTCGTAGCCTTCGCGGCGCATGTTTTCGAGCAGGATGGTCAGGTGCAGTTCGCCGCGGCCGGAGACCTCGAAAACGTCGGCGTTTTCGGTTTCCACAACGCGCAGGGCGACGTTGGAAAGCAGTTCCTTGTTGAGGCGTTCGCGAATCTGGCGGCTGGTCACGTATTTACCTTCCTTGCCGGCGAGCGGCGAGGTGTTGACCTGAAAGTTCATCGTCAGCGTGGGCTCGTCCACCGTGATGGGGGGCAGCGGGTCGGGACTGTCGCTGGCGCACAGCGTAACGCCGATGTTCACCTGCTCGATGCCGGTGACCAGCACGATGTCGCCGGCTTCGGCATCGAGGGCGGGCTGGCGTTCCAGGCCGTGGAAGGTCAACACCTGGCCCACCTTGGCCAGGCCGCGGGCCTCGTCGCCATACATCACGGCGATCTGCTGGCCGGGCTTGATGTGGCCCTTCGTGATGCGGCCGATGCCGATCTTGCCGACATAGGAGTTATAGTCGAGCGAGCAAATCTGCAACTGCAGCGGCGCCTCAGAATCAACTTTGGGCGGTGGCACATGACGCAGGATCGCTTCGTAAAGCGGCCGCATGTCGGTGCCCGGGGTACGCGAGGCCATCATGGCGTAGCCGTTGAGCGCGGAGGCGTAAACGACGGGAAAGTCGAGCTGCTCCTCGGTGGCGCCGAGCTTGTCGAACAGGTCGAAGGTGTGGTTGATGACCCAGTCGGGACGGACGCCCGGACGGTCGATTTTGTTGATGACGACGATGGGTTTTAGTCCCAATGCGAGCGCCTTCTTCGTCACGAAGCGGGTTTGCGGCATCGGGCCTTCGACGGCGTCGACGAGCAGCAGCACGCCATCGACCATCGACAGGACGCGTTCGACCTCGCCGCCGAAGTCGGCGTGGCCCGGGGTGTCGATGATGTTGATGTGGGTGCCTTCAAAGTCGATGGCGCAGTTTTTGGCGAGAATGGTAATGCCGCGTTCTCTCTCGATGTCGTTCGAGTCCATCACCCGTTCGGCTACCTGCTGGTTATCGCGGAAGGTGCCGGACTGGCGGAGCAGCTGGTCGACAAGAGTGGTCTTGCCATGATCGACGTGGGCGATAATGGCGATATTGCGCAGTTGGCGGGACATCGGGGGCGTGGCGCGGGACGGCGCGGTCAAAAGAAGGGCGCGCATTCTAACAGACCCGGGCGTCGGAATTTGTTAAGGAGATCAAAATGTTGGCAATCATCGGCGGCAGCGGACTGACCCAGTTGTCCTGCCTGGCAATCGAGCGGCGCGAGGTGGTGCGCACGCCCTACGGCGAGCCTTCGGGAACGCTGACCTTCGGCAGCATCGGCCCGCAGCAGGTCGTTTTTCTGGCGCGCCACGGGCATGGCCACACGATTCCGCCGCACCGGGTCAATTACCGGGCGAATCTCTGGGCGCTGGTCAAGGCGGCGGGCGTCTCGGACATCATTTCGGTCGCCTCGGTGGGCGGCATGCGTCCCGACCTCCACCCCGGTGCGCTGGTCGTGCCGCACCAGATCATCGACTACACCTGGGGCCGGCTGGCCACTTTCTTCGATGGCGGCGATCCGGGGGTGGTGCATGTCGATTTCACCGAGCCCTATGATCGCGCCCTGCGCGAGCGCCTGTTGTGTGCCGGCGACGCGGCGGGGTTCAAGGTCTCCGGTTCGGCGGTGTATGCGGCAACCCAAGGGCCGCGCTTGGAGAGCGCGGCCGAAATCGAGCGGCTCGCACGGGATGGCGCGGACATCGTCGGCATGACCGGCATGCCCGAAGCCGTGCTGGCGCGCGAATTGAAAACTCCGTATGCGGCGGTCTGCGTCGTGGCGAACTGGGCCGCCGGGCGTGGCGATTCAACCAGTTCGATTCGTTTCGACCAGATCGAACCCGTGTTGCATGAGTCGATGGGCAAGGTGAAGAGCGTGATCGAACATCTTTGCGCGGCAACCGTTTAGTCGCCGTCCTGCCAGCGCCGACTTTTTAGATTCTCCAGGCCAACGCCTCGTCGGCGCTGCGCAGGCGCGCGGAGACGACGCGGGCGATGTTGCGATAAACCTTCATGCCGATTTCCGGGTGGCTGTGCAATACCTGGTCAGACAGGCGCACCAGCACGCAGGGGACCAGCGCGGTCACCGTGGCGCTGCGGGCCTCGTTGTCGGCCAGCGCCATTTCGCCGAAGCTGTCGGCGGAGGACAGCCGCGCGAGCTCCAGTTCGCCATCGCGGCCTTTTTTCGACACGACCGCCTCGCCGTCAAGAATGATGTACATGTGATTGCCGACGCTGCCCTCCCGGACGATGGGCGCACCCGCTTCAAATGAACATTTCTCGGTGCGGGCGAGCAGTTCGCTGATCTCGGCTGGTTTCATTCCTTGAAAGGCCTTGACGCGCTCGGCCAGCTTGAACAGCAGGCGCTGCAGGTCGTGGAAGGTGAATTGTTCGCGTATCCAGCTCATGGTGGGGATCCCTTTCAGACGTGCAGGATTTCAAGCAGTTCCTGCTCCAGCTTTATCAGTGTTGCCGTTTTACCGAGTTCCGCCCCGCTAATCAAGAAAGTATCTTCGACGCGTTCGCCCAATGTGGCGATTTTGGCGGAGAACAGTCGTACCCCGTGTTTGGCCAGCGTCAAGGCAATGGCATAGAGCAGGCCGGCGCGGTCGGCCGCCGTGATGGACAGGATGTAGTTGTCGCTGCTCTCATCGGCGCGGATGGCGACTTCCGGCGTCAGGGGGATGTGCCGCACCTGCCTGGATACGCGTACTTGCGGCGGCGGGGCGAGCGGCGGCTGCAGTTTCAGGTGTTCCGCCAGATCATGGTTGATCAGGCCGATCATGTCGCGGTAGGGCAACTGGTTGCCCGAATCGAGCAGGACAAAACTGTCGAGCGCGTGGCCGTGTCGCGTGGTGTGAATCTTGGCATCGACGATCGAGTAGCCGAGCCGGGCAAAAAAGCCGCAAAGGCGGGCAAACAGCCAGGGCTGGTCGGGGGTATAGACCATGACCTGAAGACCGGCGCTGGCTGGATTGAGACGGGCGCGGACGATCGGTTCCGGGCTGTCCGGCCGGTGATAGAGGCTCTGGGTATGCCAGGCGATTTCCTCGCTGGTGTGCCGCAGGAAATACGGCGTATCGAGCCGGTTCCATAATTCGGTTTCGACGCCGGCGCGCAATCCGGCAAGCCGCAGCAGGCGGCGTGCGTCTTCGCTGCGTTCCTCGATGCCGGCCAGCGGACGCGTGCTCTCACCGCAAAGCAGGCGCCGCGTGATGTGAAAGAGCTCTTCGAGCAGCTTGGCTTTCCAGGTGTTCCATACCTTGGGGCTGGTGCCGCGAATGTCGCTGACGGTCAGGAGATAGAGCGCGGTCAGCCGTTCCTCGTTCTGCACGATGGTGGCGAAGCGCTGGATGACCTTGGGGTCGGCGAGGTCATGTTTCTGGGCGAATGCCGACAGGGTCAGGTGATGTTCGACCAGAAAGCAGATGAGTGCCGTGTCGTCCGGGGCGATGTCGTGCAGTCGGCAAAAACGCCGCGCTTCCGCCGCGCCCAGCCGGGAATGGTCGCCGCCGCGTCCCTTGGCGATATCGTGAAACAAGGCGGCCAGAAATAGCCGCCAGCTCCCGGGAAAGGCCGCCATCAGGCGCGCGCAATCGGGGTATTCGTGGGCGAATTCCGGCAGGGCAAAGCGCCGCAGGTTGCGTACGACCTGCAGGATGTGCTGGTCGACGGTGTAGACATGAAACAGGTCGTGTTGCATGCGGCCGACGATGCGGCCGAACGCCGGCAGATAGGCGCCAAGGATGTCGAACTGGTTCATGCGGCGCAACTGATGGGTGAGCCCGCGCGGTTCCTTGAAGAGGGCCAAAAAGGTGGCGTGGTTGGCCGGGTCGCGCCGGAAATTTGCGTCGATGCGGCCGCGGGCGCGCCACAGGGCGCGTAGCGTGCGGGAGGTCATGCCCTTCAGTTCGGGCCGCTGCGACAGCAGCAGGAAACTCTTGAGCAGGGCGGCCGGATGCCGTTCGAAATGATCGTCGGCGCGGATGTCGAGTTGTTCCCGGACGACCTGGAAATCGGCATCGATGACAATCGGCAGTACGGTCGGCTGACTTTCCAGGCGGGAGGCCAGATCGGCAAGGACCAGCGTGTTCAACTGGGTGACGCGCTTGGCATTGCGGTAATAGCGCTGCATCAGGACTTCCGCCGCGCGCCGCGACGCCGTGGCGGCGAAGCCCAGCGCCTTGGCCAACGCATCCTGGTGGTCGAACAGCAGGCGGTCTTCGCGGCGGCCGGTGGCCAGGTGCAAACCAATGCGGACGCGGCGCAAAAAATCCTCCGAACGGGCTAGCAGGCGGGCCTCGGCGCGAGTGATGATTCCCGCGGCGGCGAGCTTGCCCCAGCCATCTGTCAGCATGGCGGCACGCGCGACCCACAGGATGGTATGCAGGTCGCGCAGGCCGCCGGGATTCTCCTTGCAGTTGGGTTCGAGGTTGTAGGGCGTGTCGTGGTGCTTTGCGTAACGGGCCTCCTGCTCCAGGCGCTTCGCCTTGCAGAAGGCCAGCGGGTCGAGCGCCTGATCGAATGCGCCGCGAAACCGGCTGTAAAGCTTGCGATTGCCACACAGAAAACGGGTTTCCAGCAGCGTGGTCTGCACCGTGATGTCGCGCTCGGCTTCTTCGAGGCAGGCCTCGACCGAACGCACGCTGTGGCCGATGTCGAGGCCGATATCCCAGAGCAACCCAATCAACTTTTCGAACGCCGGCCGGTGCAGGTCGCCGCCGTCATCATCGGGCAGCAGGATCAGCAGATCGACATCAGAACCTGGATACTGCTCGCGTCGTCCGTAGCCGCCCGCCGCCGCCAGGCAGAGTTGCCCGTCCAGCGCCAACGTTTTCCAGATGCGCCGCAACAGGCCATCGATCAGGCGGGTCGTGCCGGAGAGCAGCGCGGTCGGGTTGCCCCCGGCGAGATAGGCTTCCTTGAGCGCCTGCCTGCCGTCGGCGAGGGCGCGGCGCAGCTCGGCAACCAGTGCGGCATCGGGCGAGGCGTGCGCGTGCGCCACGGTTGTCAGTCAGTATTCAGGCCGCAAACGGATTGGGGGGGGCGCCGGCCGACAGGGTCATCACTTCGTAGCCGCTTGCGGTGACGGCGATGGTGTGCTCCCACTGCGCCGACAGGCTGCGATCCTTGGTGACGATGGTCCAGCCGTCGGGCAGTTCCGACACGGCGGCTTTGCCGGCGTTGATCATGGGCTCGATGGTGAAGGTCATGCCTGGTTCGAGCCGGAGGCCGTCGCCGGGCTTGCCGTAGTGCAGGACCTGAGGTTCCTCGTGAAATTTTAGCCCGATGCCGTGGCCGCAAAATTCACGCACCACCGAAAAACCATTCGACTCGGCATGGCGCTGGATGGCCGCACCGATGTCACCGAGCCGGGCACCCGGCCTGACCGTGGCGATGCCGAGCCAGAGACACTCATGGGCGATGGCGACCAGCCGGTTGGCCAGAATGGAAGAAGTGCCGCCCACGCTGAACATGCGACTGGTGTCCCCGTGCCAGCCATCCTTGATGGTGGTGATGTCCAGATTGACGATATCGCCTTTCTTCAGGGCCCGGTCATTCGGCAAACCATGACAGACTTGGTGATTCACCGAGGTGCAGATGGACTTGGGATAGGGGTGGTAACCGGGCGGGGCGTAGTTGAGCGGTGCCGGAATGCAGCCTTGGACATTCACCATGTAGTCGTGACACAGCCGGTCCAGTTCGGCCGTGGTGACGCCGGGGACGACGAAGGGTGCAACATAGTCCAGTACCTCGCCGGCCAGCCGGCCGGCGAGGCGCATGGATTCAAGTTCTTCAGGGGTCTTGATGGTGATGCTCATAGGCTGCGATGCGGGGTGGTGATCGGGGGATTGAATGCGGCAATTCTAACCGCTGCGCCGCGATCGCGTTACCGGGTTGGAGTTTGCAGCATTTCACCCGTATAATCGCCGGCTTGTCCTGATTTGAAGGACAAAATTCACACACCCGGCGCCGAGTGGGTGCCTCGTTGAGGATACCGGCCGGGTGGCGGATAACCCATATCGGAGATATGTTATGAGCACAACCATGCGTCAAATGCTGGAGGCCGGCGTGCATTTCGGCCACCAGACCCGTTTCTGGAACCCCAAGATGGCCCCGTTCATTTTCGGCCATCGGAACAAGATTCACATCATCAACCTTGAGAAGACGCTCGCCAAGTTCAACGAGGCGACCGATTTCATCAAGAAGCTGTCCGCCAAGAAGGGCAGCGTCCTGTTTGTCGGCACCAAGCGCCAGGCCCGTGAAATCCTCGCCGAGGAAGCACAGCGCGCCGGCATGCCCTACGTCGATGAGCGTTGGCTGGGCGGCATGCTTACCAACTTCAAGACCGTCAAGTTGTCCACGAAGCGCCTCAAGGACATGGATCAGATGGCCGAGGATGGCGCCTTCGAAAAAATGCCGAAAAAAGAGGCGCTGATGCTGCAGCGCGAGCACGTCAAGCTGAAGAAGAGCCTGGGCGGCATCAAGGATATGGCCGGGCTACCCGATGCGATTTTCGTCATCGATGTCGGCTACCACAAGATTGCCGTCACCGAAGCCAAGAAACTCGGCATTCCGGTGGTCGGCGTGGTGGATACCAACCACTCGCCCATCGGCATTGATTATGTGATCCCGGGCAATGACGACTCGTCGAGCGCGATTCGCCTGTATGCGCGTGGCGTTGCCGATGCCGCCCTCGAAGGCAGGAATCAGTCGATGAACGAAGTGGTGCAGCAGATGGCTGGTGACGACGAGTTCGTCGAAGTCGAGGAAGAAGCCGCCGAATAAACGCGGCGCTGGCGCTGGAAAGAAGGCGGCGGCGGCAAGCCTGCCGCCGGCCGCGCCAGCTCCGCATTTAGCAGTCAATAATTATCTGATTCTGGAGTAAAGCAATGGCGGAAATTACCGCAAGCATGGTGAAGGAACTGCGCGAGAAGACCGACGCGCCGATGATGGAATGCAAGCGGGCGCTGACCGAGGCCGGCGGCGATCTCGCCAAGGCCGAAGAAATCCTGCGCGTCAAGCTGGGCAGCAAGGCCACCAAGGCCGCGAGCCGCATCGCCGCCGAGGGCGTGGTCGGCATGTATCTGGCCGCCGACGGCAAACTCGGCGCCGTGGTCGAGGTGAATTCCGAGACCGACTTTGTCGCCAAGAACGACGAATTCATCGCCCTGGCCAAGGGTTGCGCCGAACGTGTCGCGTTACAGAATCCCGCCGACGTGGCCGCGCTGTCCGCGCTGCCCATGGGGGAGGGCACGGTGGAGACCACGCGCGCCGCGCTGGTCGGCAAGATCGGCGAGAACATGACGCTGCGTCGCTTCGTGCGCATCGCGGCCGTGGGCAAGCTGGCGTCCTATGTGCATGGCGGTTCGAAGATTGGCGTAATGGTCGATGTGACCGGCGGCGACGAACAACTGGCCAAGGACCTGGCCATGCATATCGCCGCTTCCAAGCCCAAGTCGCTCGATGCCTCGGGCGTGCCCGCCGCGCTGCTGGATACCGAACGTCGCATCGCCATTGAAAAGGCGCGCGAATCCGGCAAGCCGGAGGCGATGCTGGAAAAAATCGCCGAGGGCACCGTGCAGAAATACCTCAAGGACGTAACCCTGCTGGGCCAGGTGTTCGTCAAGGCCGAGGACGGCAAGCAGACCATCGAAGCTTTGCTCAAGGCCAAAAACGCCAAAGTCAATGGCTTCACCCTGTACGTCGTCGGCGAGGGCATCGAGAAGAAAGTCAGCGACTTCGCCGCCGAAGTGGCCGAACAGGCTGCCGCGGCTGCCGCCAAGAAGTAACCCGCGCTTACCACCATGACTTCCGCATTGCCACGCTACAAGCGCATCCTGCTCAAGCTGTCGGGCGAGGCGCTGATGGGTAATGATGCCTATGGCATCAACCGGGAGACGCTCGGGCGTATCGTCGGCGAGATCAAGTCGGTGACCGACCTCGGCGTCGAGGTCGGGGTGGTGATTGGCGGCGGCAATATCTTTCGCGGCATGGCCGGTGCATCTTCCGGGATGGATCGCGCCACCGCGGATTACATGGGCATGCTCGCCACGGTGATGAACGCGATGGCATTGGCCGATGCCATGCGCCAGGCCGGGTTGAACGGTCGCGTGCAATCGGCGCTGAATATCGAGCAGGTCGTCGAGCCCTATATTCGCGGCAAGGCGATTCGCTATCTCGAAGAGGGTAAGGTGGTCATCTTCGGCGGCGGCACGGGCAATCCGTTCTTCACCACCGATACGGCCGCCGCGCTGCGGGGTTCGGAAATCGGCGCCGAGATGGTGTTGAAGGCCACCAAGGTCGATGGCGTGTATACCGCCGATCCCAAGAAGGATCCGACCGCGACGCGGTTTGCGAAAATCAGTTTCGACGAGGCGATCAGCCGCAATCTGGCGGTGCTGGATGCCACGGCGTTCGCTCTGTGTCGTGACCAAAAATTGCCGATCAATGTGTTTTCGATCTTCAAGGCCGGGGCGCTGAAGCGGGTTGTACTGGGCGAGGACGAAGGCACCTTGGTTTATTGCTGAGGTGTACGTTTAGGAGTTTTTCATGATTGCCGAACTCAAGAAAACCACCGAGCACAAGATGCAGAAAAGCCTGGAAGTGCTCCGGTTGGACCTCGCCAAGGTGCGCACTGGCCGCGCCCATACCGGCTTGCTCGATCATGTCCATGTGGATTATTACGGCACGCCGATGCCGATCAACCAGGTCGCCAACGTCACCTTGCTGGATGCCCGCACCATTGGCGTGCAGCCCTGGGAAAAACCCATGGTTCCCAAGGTCGAAAAAGCGATCCGCGATGCCGACCTGGGCCTGAATCCGGCCACCCAGGGCGATGTGGTGCGCGTGCCGATGCCGGTGCTGACCGAAGAGCGGCGCCGCGACCTGATCAAGGTCGTCAAGCAGGAAGGCGAAGATGCCAAGATTGCCGTGCGCAATTTGCGCCGCGATGCGATCTCCCACCTCAAGGACGCCCTCAAGAAGCACGAGATTCCCGAGGATGAGGAGCGGCGCGCCCAGGACGACGTGCAAAAACTCACCGACCGCTATGTCGCCGAGGTGGACCGCATGCTCGCCGAAAAAGAAAAGGATCTGATGGCCATTTAGGCCATCTGTTCAATTACGCCGACGATGGCGGTTCACCACAGTTCGACCCGCACCATCCCGCAAAGCGGCGATGTGCCGCGCCATCTAGCGGTGATCATGGATGGCAATGGCCGCTGGGCGAAGCAGCGTTTTTTGCCCCGAGTGGCCGGCCACCAGCAGGGTGTCGAGACGGTCCGGCAGACCGTCAAGGCCTGCATCGAGCGCGGCATCGAATATCTGACGTTGTTTGCCTTCAGTTCTGAGAACTGGCGTCGCCCGGCCGAGGAGGTCGGGTTTCTCATGAACCTGTTTGTCATGGCGCTGCAGCGTGAAGTCGGCCGTTTGCACAAGAACGGCGTGCGCCTGCGGGTGATTGGCGACCTGTCCGCCTTCGAACCGCGCCTGATCGACTTGATTCGCCGGGGCGAAACGCTGACGGCCGGCAATGACAAGCTGGTACTGACGATTGCCGCCAATTACGGTGGCCGCTGGGACTTGATGCAAGCGTTCAATGGCCTGGTGCTGGCGTATCCTGAAAAAGCCGGAAGCTATACCGAGGCGGATCTCGAACCGTTTATGGCGATGAGCTACGCCCCAGAACCTGACTTGTTCATCCGTACCGGCGGCGAGCAGCGCATCAGCAACTTCCTGCTCTGGCAATTGGCCTATTGCGAACTATTTTTTACCGACCGTTTCTGGCCGGATTTCGACGCCAGCACGCTCGATGCGGCCATCCTGAGCTATCGGCGGCGCGAGCGCCGCTTCGGCCGGACCAGCGAGCAACTGCTCGATAAAAAATCAGATCAGCCGCCGCTGACCGCCGCGGAGCGAAATGCTTAGGGCGCGGGTGATTACCGCGCTGTTTCTGGCTGCCGGTTTTCTTGCTGTTTTATTTTTGCTGCCGGATCCGCTGGTCGGCTTCGTCTTTGCCGTGATTGCCGCGCTGGCTGGCTGGGAGTGGGCCGGCTTGCTGAACTCCGGCAAGGCTGCAGCTCCAGTGCGTCTCCTGTTTGCCGCGCTCATCCTGTTGTTTTGCGTGGTGCTTTGGGTGATGCCGGATGACTATTCCCCGTTGCTCTGGTCGTTGTCCGTGTTGTTCTGGCTGTGCCTCGCTCCCGTCTGGCTCGCGCGCGGTTGGCGGCCCGGCCTGACCGGGTATGGGGTCGGCCTCGTTTTGCTGGTGTCCACCTGGGCAGCGCTGACGGCCTTGTATGCCCATGGCCCGTTCGTGCTCCTGGCCGTCATGGCGCTGGTCTGGGTTGCCGACATTGCCGCTTATTTCACCGGTCGCGCATTTGGGCGACATAAACTTGCGCCCGCCATCAGCCCGGGCAAAACCTGGGAAGGCGTGGCGGGTGCGGTGGTCGGTGTGTTGCTGTATGGCCTGTTCGTGCATGTGTATCTGCCGGAAGCGCAAGATTGGGCGCGGCTGCCGTTCTTCGCCTTGCTGTTGCTGCTGACGGCATTGAGCATTGTCGGCGACCTGTTCGAGTCGCTGATCAAGCGTCAGGCCAACCTGAAAGACAGCAGCCAGTTGCTGCCGGGTCATGGTGGCATCCTGGATCGCATCGACAGCCAGATTTCCACCCTGCCGCTGGCGGCATTGACCCTGTATTTTTTGCAATGATGACACGCCAGAAACTGACCGTACTGGGCGCGACGGGTTCGATCGGCGTCAGCACGCTGGACGTGGTGGCGCGACATTCCGACCGCTACGAGGTCGTTGCGCTGACGGGCAACAGTCGCGTCGATGTCCTGTATGACCAATGTCTGCAGCACCGGCCGCGCTATGCGGTGGTGGGGCTTGGGGCGGATGTGGCCGGGCTCGCGGCGCGCTTGCGCAGCGCCGGGCTGGCCACCGAGGTATTGGCCGGGCCGGCCGCGCTGGAGCGGGTGGCGGCCTTGCCCGAGGTCGATGTGGTGATGGCGGCGATCGTCGGCGCGGCCGGTCTGCAGCCGACGCTGGCGGCGGTGCGCCAGGGCAAGCGCGTGCTCCTGGCGAACAAGGAAGTGCTGGTGATGGCGGGCGCGCTGTTCATGGCCGAGGTGAAACGGCACGGTGCCACGCTGCTGCCCATTGACAGCGAGCACAACGCCGTATTCCAGTCCTTGCCGTCGAATTATGCCGGTAACCCGGCGGGGGCCGGGGTGAGCCACATCCTGCTGACGGCTTCGGGCGGCCCCTTCCTTGAGGCGACGCTGGAACGCCTGCAAAGCGTGACGCCCGACGAGGCCTGCGCCCATCCCAACTGGGCCATGGGGCGCAAGATTTCCGTGGATTCGGCCACCCTGATGAACAAGGGGCTGGAAGTCATCGAGGCGCGCTGGCTGTTCAATCTTTCGCCCGAGCAGATCGAGGTGGTCATCCACCCGCAAAGCGTCATTCATTCGCTGGTGCAGTATGTCGATGGTTCGGTGCTGGCGGAACTCGGCAACCCCGACATGAGGACGCCAATCGCCTACGCGCTGGCCTGGCCGGAGCGCATTGCGGCGGGCGTGGCGCCACTCGATCTGCCCGCCATCGCCCGACTCGGTTTCGAGCGGCCGGATTTCGTGCGCTTTCCCTGTCTTGCCCTGGCCTATCGCGCCTTGCGGGTGGGTGGCAATGCCGCGACGGTGCTGAATGCCGCCAACGAGGTCGCGGTGGCGGCATTCCTTGACGGGCGCATTCCCTTTCTCGCCATTGCCGGAATCATCGCGGCCACGCTGGACGCCGTCCCGGTCCGGCCCATGCCCGACCTGGCGGCGATTCTGGCGGAGGACGAAGCGGCCCGCGCCGTGGCCATTGCCTTGCTCGAGCGGCAGCCGGCATGACGGCGCAGGGTTTTCTCTGGGTTCTGGGCGCATTTCTGCTCGCGCTGGGCCTCTTGATTGTCATCCACGAACTGGGGCATTACGCCGCGGCGCGATTGTGCAACGTCAAGGTGCTGCGTTTTTCCGTGGGCTTTGGCCGGCCGCTCTGGATGCGGCGCTTCGGGCCCGATGGCACCGAGTGGGCGCTGGCGGCTTTCCCTCTGGGCGGCTACGTCAAGATGCTCGACGAGCGCGAGGGGGATGTGCCAGCAGGCGAACTGCCGCGTGCCTTCAATCGCCAGAGCGTCGGCCGGCGCAGCCTGATCGTGGTGGCCGGACCGCTCGCCAACCTGTTGCTGGCGGTGCTGCTGTACTGGTTCCTGTTCATGAACGGCGTGGAAGAACCGCGCCCGGTGTTTGCCGCGCCTCCCGCTGGCACGCTGGCGGCCGAGGTAAAAGTCGGCGCTGGCGAGACGGCGCGCGCGGTGTCGGGAACGCCGGTGAATACCTGGACCGAGCTGCGCTGGGAACTGCTGCGGCGCGTGCTGGATCGGGAAACCGTGGTGCTCGAAACCATTGATGCGCACGGTCATATCGCGGTGTATCGCCTCGAAGCCGGGCGACTGGACAGTACGGCGCTGGATGCGGACGTGATGCAGGCGCTCGGCCTGCATCTGCTGCGCCCGGACTTGCCGGCGATTCTCGGTGCGGTCCAGGCGGGTACGCCGGCCGCCGCCGCCGGATTGCAGCCGGGCGACAGGATTCAAGGCATCAATGGGCGAGCGGTGGCCTCCTGGCACGAACTGGTGCGCGGTATCCGCGAATTTGGGGATAACCCTGGGGGCAACCCGATCGAGTTGGATGTCTTGCGTGGCGAGCAGGCATTGATGGTGCGACTGGTGCCGGAAATGGTCGAGGAACGCGGCGGCCAGCGGGTTCCCCGCATCGGCATTGCGGTGCGGGATGATCCGGAACTGCGTAAGAATGCATTGGTGACCGTGCGCTATGGCATGGGCGATTCACTGCGGCGCGCCCTGACGCAAACCTGGGAGGTTTCCGTGCTCAGCCTGCGCATGATCGGGCGCATGCTGATGGGCGAACTTTCCGTCAAGAACATCTCCGGGCCGGTGACGATTGCCGACTATGCGGGCCAGTCCGCGCGGTTGGGCGGCGACCACTATCTGCGCTTTCTGGCGCTGATCAGCATTAGTATCGGCGTGCTCAACCTGCTGCCCATCCCGGTTCTGGATGGGGGGCACTTGATGTATTATCTGGCCGAAGTTATCAAGGGCGGACCTCTCTCCGAGCGTGTCATGGAAATCGGCCAGCAGATCGGTTTTGCGCTGCTGTTCATGCTGATGGCCCTGGCGTTCTACAACGATATTGTTCGCTTATTTTCCTGATGGTTTCTGGTTGATGCATGAAAATCGCATGAAAGGTCGCATGAAACGCAGTCTTCTCTCCGGCCTTGGCGCTGTACTGAGCGCCGCGCTGCTGGCCTCAAGCGCCGTCGCTTTTGATCCCTTCGTGGTCCGCGATATTCGTGTCGAGGGCATCCAGCGCACCGAAGCGGGCACCGTCTTCAGTTATCTGCCGGTCAAGGTCGGTGACACACTCACCAACGACATGGCCGCGCAAGCCATCAAGACGTTGTTTGGCACGGGATTTTTCAAGGATGTTCGCCTGGAAGTCGAGGGCAGCGTGCTGGTGGTGCTGGTGGAAGAGCGGCCGGCCATCAGTTCGCTTGAATTCGCTGGCGTCAAGGCTTTTGACAAGGAGCAATTGCGCAAGGGACTGCGCGAAGTCGGTCTCGCCGAATCGCGTATTTTTGACCGCTCGCTGGTCGAGCGCGCCGAGCAGGAACTCAAGCGCCAGTATCTCTCCAAGGGCCATTACGCCGCCCAGATCACCACCACGGTGACGCCGCTGGAGCGCAACCGCGTCGGCATCACCTTTGCCGTCGACGAAGGCGAGGTTGCCACGATCAAGCAGATCAACATCGTCGGCGCCCAGGCCTTCAAGGAAAAGGATCTGCTCAACCTGTTCGCGCTGCGCACGCCCGGCTGGCTGACCTGGTATACCAAGAACGACCAGTATTCCAAGCAGAAGTTGTCCGGTGACCTGGAAACCCTGCGTTCGTACTACCTCGATCGCGGCTACATCGAGTTCAATGTCGAATCGACGCAGGTGTCGATCTCGACCAACAAGCAGGACATTTACATCACCATCAACGTGACTGAAGGTGAGCCGTATGCGGTCTCATCGGTGAAGCTGGCCGGCGAGCTGCTGTTGTCCGAAGCCGAGTTGCTCAAGCTGGTGACGATCCAGCCGGGCAAGCTGTTCTCGCGCGAGCAGGTGACGGCGACGACCAAGGCGCTCAGCGAGCGTCTGGCCAACGAGGGTTATGCCTTTGCCAACGTCAACGCCGCGCCCGAGATGGACAAGGAAAAGAAACAGGTGGCCTTCACCCTGTTCGTCGATCCGGGTCGCCGCGTGTATGTGCGGCGCATTCAGGTTTCCGGCAACACGCGTACCCGCGACGAGGTGATTCGCCGCGAGATGCGCCAGATGGAATCCGCCTGGTATGACGGCGAAAAAATCAACAAGTCGCGCACCCGCGTCGACCGGCTCGGCTACTTCGATGAAGTAACGGTGGAAACACCCGCCGTGCCGGGTACCACCGATCAGGTCGACCTCAATATCGGCGTCAAGGAAAAGCCCACCGGCAACCTGATGATCGGTGCCGGCCTGTCCAGTTCGGAAGGCCTGGTGTTTTCGGGATCGTTGCAGCAGCAGAACCTGTTCGGCAGCGGCAAGCACGTTGGCGTCGGTTTCAACACCAGCAAGATCAACACGCTGTATTCATTTTCCTACACGGATCCTTTTTACACGGTGGATGGCATCAGTCGTGGTTTCGATGTTTATATGCGCGACACGAACACCGATTCCTTGACCGTGGCCAGTTATGGCACCAAGTCGCTGGGCGGCGGGGTGCGCTACGGCATTCCGATCGGCGAGGACGACACCATCAACTTTGGTCTGGCATTTGACTCCACCCAGATCAAAGTGACCGACTTCACGCCCCAGCGCTTCAAGGATTTCCTTGCCCAGCATGGCGACAAGTTTTCCGGCCCGATCGCCACGCTGGGCTGGGCGAAAGACACGCTCGACAGCCGCATCTATCCGATGAAGGGCCACGTGGCGCGCATCGGCGGCGAACTGGCGTTGGGTGGCACGCTGCGCTATTACCGCACCAATTTCCAGTATCAACGCTACATTCCCATCGGCCGCGAATACACGTTGATGCTGAATGGCGAGCTCGGCATGGCCGACGGGCTGGGCGGTCGACCACTGCCTTTCTACAAGTATTACTACACTGGCGGCGTCGGTTCGGTACGCGGTTATCAGGCGGGCTCGCTCGGCCGGATTGACGAAATAACCGGCGACCGGCTGGGCGGCGACCGGCGCGTCCTGGCGAATGCCGAGTTTCTGTTCCCCATGCCGGGGGGCGGCCAGGACAAGTCTTTGCGTCTGGGGGTATTTTTCGACGCCGGCCAAGTCTATTATCCTGGCGACAAGATGGCGCTCGGCGACCTGCGCTACAGTACCGGCCTTTCGCTGGCCTGGGCGTCGCCGCTTGGCCCGCTCAAATTCAGCCTCGCCCAGCCGCTCAATTCGAAGAGCAGCGACAAAACCCAACGCCTGCAATTCCAGATGGGCACCTTATTCTGAAACAGGAGAGATGATGAAGCGCATACTCAAAACCCTGGCTCCCCTATTGCTGGTGCTCGCCGTGACGCCAGCGCTGGCCGAATTCAAGCTGGGCTTTGTCAATGGCCAACGGGTTGTAAACGAATCGCCGCAAGCGCTGCGGGCGAAAAAGAAGATCGAGAAAGAGTTTGAAAAGCGCGACCAGGAACTGCAAAAGCTGTCGAAACAGTTGCAGACGATGCAAGAGGCCATGGAAAAAAATGTGGTGACCATGGCCGAGAGCGAGCGGCGCAACCGGGAGCGCGAATTCAACGATCTCAACCGTGACTTCCAGCGCAAGCAGCGCGAATTCCGCGAGGATTTGAATCTGCGCCAGAACGAAGAAATGGCCGCGATTTTCGAGCGTGCCAACAAGGTCATCAAGCAGATCGCCGAAGCCGAAAAATTCGACCTGATCGTGCAGGAAGCCGTGTACTTCAGCCCGCGCATCGACA
The DNA here is from genome assembly GCA_030682595.1 of Rhodocyclaceae bacterium. Lineage (GTDB taxonomy): Bacteria > Pseudomonadota > Gammaproteobacteria > Burkholderiales > Rhodocyclaceae > Sulfuricystis. The sequence goes on from JAUXNZ010000141.1 coordinate 20,588, forward strand.
TCACCGAAAAGGTGATCAAGGCCCTGGGCGACGGCGCTGCCGCCAAGTAAGATTGTCCGTGTGACGTGACACGCCGCCTTGATGAGATCGTCGCCCGCTTCGGCGGCGATCTGCGTGGAGACGGTTCGATTGCCGTCACCGGGCTGGCGACACTCGAGACGGCGACAGCGGGGCAGCTGAGTTTCCTGGCGAATACCAAGTATCGCGGACAATTGGCGACGACCCGCGCTGCCGCTGTAATCCTCTCCGCCGAAATGGCCGATCAGTGCCCGGTCGCGGCCATTGTCACGCCGCAACCCTACCTTTATTTCGCCCACCTTTCCCAATGGCTCGCCGAAGGGCCGCCTCCGCCAGCGGGTATCCATCCCTCCGCGGTGGTTGAGTCAGCCATTCCGGCCAGTGTCAGCGTCGGTCCGCAGGTCTGGATAGCCGCGGATGTGGAACTCGGCGAAAACACCGTGATTGGCGCGCAATGCCGGATTGGCGCAGGGGTGCGGATCGGCGCGGACTGCCGCATTTATCCAGGCGTTACTGTCTACGCCGGGTGTCGCATCGGCTGCCGGGCCATCATTCATTCGGGTGCCGTGATCGGTGCCGATGGCTTTGGCTTCGCGCGTGCGCCGGATGGCACATGGGTGAAGATCGCCCAGACGGGGTGCGTCGTAATCGGTGACGATGTCGAAATCGGTGCGAATACCACCATCGACCGGGGCGCGCTTGAAGATACGATCATCGGTGACGGCGTCAAACTGGATAATCAGATCCAGGTTGCCCACAATGTCCAGATCGGCGCCCATACGGCCATCGCCGGCTGCGTTGGCATCGCCGGCAGTGCAACGATCGGTGCCGGTTGCACGCTTGGTGGTGCGGCGATGATTCTTGGTCACCTGACCCTGGCCGATGGCGTCAATGTTTCCTCCGGCACCCTGGTCGGCAAGTCGATCACGATGCCCGGCAGCTACACCGGCACGGTACCTTTCATGGCCCACGATGACTGGCTGAAGAACTTTTCACGGCTGCGCCATCTCGACGCAATGGCCGATAAAATACGCGCCCTCGAAAAGCGCCTGGCTGAACTGGAGAAAAATAGATGACACCGATGGACATCCACCAGATTCTCGAACACCTCCCGCATCGCTATCCCTTCCTGCTGGTCGATCGCGTGCTGGATGTCGTACCGGGCGAGCGCATCACCGCGCTCAAGAATGTCAGCATGAACGAGCCGTTCTTCCCCGGCCACTATCCGCATCATCCGGTGATGCCGGGCGTGCTGATCGTCGAGGCTATGGCGCAGGCGGCGGCCATCCTCTCCTTCAAGAGCCTGGGCGGCAAGCCGGACGACAAGTCGGTCTATTATTTCGTCGGCATCGACGGCGCGCGCTTCAAGCGGCCGGTCAGCCCGGGTGATCAACTGATCTTCGAAGTCGCCGTCACGGCCAACAAGCGCGGCATCTGGAAATTTTCCGCACAGGCCAAGGTGGATGGCCTGATCGCTTGTGAAGCCGAATTGATGTGCACCGTGCGCAAACTGGAAGACTAACGTGTCGGTCAATATCCATCCGACCGCGCTGATCGACCCGGCTGCCCGGCTGGGCGAAAACGTCAGCGTTGGCGCCTACACGATCATCGGCCCCGACGCCGAAATCGGTGACGGCACCTGGGTCGGCCCGCATGTGGTCATCAATGGTCCGACCCGCATCGGCCGCGACAACCGCATTTTTCAGTTTTCCTCGCTCGGCGCAGCGCCGCAGGATAAAAAATACGCCGGTGAGCCGACCCGGCTGGAAATCGGCGATCGCAATACCATCCGCGAGTTCTGCACCTTCAATCGCGGCACCGCCCAGGATGCGGGGGTCACCCGCGTCGGCAATGACAACTGGATCATGGCCTATGTGCATCTGGCCCATGATTGCCAGGTAGGCGATCACACCATTTTCGCCAATAACGCACAACTGGCCGGGCATGTGCATATCGGCGACTGGGCGATTCTTGGCGGGTTTACCGTCGTGCATCAATTTGTGCGCATCGGCGCCCATTGCATCACCGCGATGGGCACCATCCTGTTGCAGGATGTGCCGCCTTACGTGACGGCTGCCGGCAATCCCTGTGCGCCGCATGGCATCAACAGCGAAGGGCTGAAGCGGCGCGGATTTTCACCTGCCGCCATTGCCGCTTTGCGGCGTGCCTACAAGACCCTCTATCGCAGCGGACTCAAGCTTGACGAGGCCAGCGCCGCGATTGCTGCCGCTGTGCCTGAAGAGGCCGCGCTGGCGCCATTGGCGGACTTTCTGGCAGTACCTGGCCGCGGCATTATCAGGTAGATGGCCGCGCCGCGTATTGCCCTGGTGGCCGGTGAGGCATCAGGTGACCTGCTGGCCGCGCACCTGATCGAAGCGCTCAAGCGCCGTCTCCCCGGCGCCGACTTTTGCGGCATTGGCGGGCCGAAAATGCAGCGTGCCGGTTTCGATGCCTGGTGGCCGGCGGAAACCCTGGCGGTGCGCGGCTATGCGGAAGTGCTGCGCCATTACCGCGAAATTGCGGGTGTGCGGCGCGCGTTGCTCAAGCGCTTACTGGCAGACCCGCCGGATGTCTTCATCGGTGTTGATGCGCCGGATTTCAACCTGTGGCTGGAAGCGCGGCTCAAGCGCGCCGGCATTCGCACGGTGCATTACGTCAGTCCCTCGGTCTGGGCCTGGCGCGGCGGGCGCGTCAAGCGCATCGCGCGGTCGGTGGATCATCTGCTGGCGCTGTTTCCGTTCGAGCCGCCGCTCTATGAAAAGACCGGCCTGGCAGTCACCTATGTCGGTCATCCCGTGGCGGACGGGGTGCCGCTGGAGGTCAGTCGCAGCGAGGCGCGCGAGCGGCTTGACCTGCCTGCCGGCGCCCGCCCGGTGTTCGCCCTGCTGCCGGGCAGCCGCCAGTCGGAAGTGCGCTGCATGGCCGCGCTGTTCATCAAAACGGCGGGGCTGCTGCGGACACGCTTTCCCGATGCGTTGTTTCTCGTCCCGCTGGTTTCGCGCGAAACGCGCAATCTTTTTGAAAACGAAATCTGGGCTCAGGGTGCGCAGGAGTGGCCGATCAACATGTTGTTTGGCCATGCCCAGGACGCCCTGGCGGCCTGCGACGCGGCGCTGGTGGCGAGCGGCACGGCCACGCTGGAGGCCGCGTTGCTGAAAACGCCGATGGTGATCACTTACCGCATGTCGCCCTGGTCCTGGTGGCTGATGAAGCGTATGCACTACCAGCCCTGGGTCGGTTTGCCCAACATTCTCGCCGGTCGTTTTGTCGTGCCGGAATTCCTGCAGGACGATGCGACGCCGGAGAATCTGGCGCAGGCACTGGGCAATCTGGTGGTGGATACCGAGGTCAGAAAACGCCTGACAAATTGTTTCACCGACATGCACCGCCAGTTGCGGCAGAACACCGCCGAAAAAGCTGCTGGCGCAATTTTGTCGGTGCTGCCGCAATGATTTGTGGCGTCGATGAGGCAGGCAGAGGACCGCTCGCCGGCCCGGTGGTGGCAGCGGCGGTGATTCTCGATCCGGCGCGGCCGATTGTCGGTCTGGCCGATTCCAAGAAACTGTCTGCCGCCCGGCGCGAACGCCTGGCAAGCGAAATCCGCGAAAAAGCACTGGCCTGGGCCGTTGCCGAGGCCAGCGTCGCAGAAATCGACGCCATCAACATCCTGCAGGCTACCCTGCTGGCGATGCAGCGCGCCGTGGCCGGCCTGGCTTTGCCGCCGGCCGAAGTCCTGATCGACGGCAACCGATGTCCTGTCCTGTCCTTCCCGGCGCGGGCCATCATCGGCGGCGATGCCTTGGTGGCCGAGATATCGGCGGCGTCAATCCTTGCCAAAACGGTACGCGATGCCGGCATGCTCGATCTGCATGCGCGTTATCCGCAGTACGGCTTTGACCGCCACAAGGGCTACGGCACTGTTGTGCATCTGGAGGCCCTGCGCTTGCATGGCCCGCTTGCCGCGCACCGCAAGAGCTTTTCACCGGTCAGGGATTTACTGCGATGAAATCCATATCAGCCCGCGACAATCCGACCTTGAAGTCCTTGCGCGCGCTGGCTGGCGATCCGCGACGGCAGCGCAGCGAAGCGCGCACGCTGCTCGAAGGAGCGCATCTGATTGCTGCCTGTCTCGATCATGGCGGGGTGCTCGATCTCCTGGTGGTGAGCGAAAGTGCCGCTGCCATGTCCGAAGTGGCCACGCTGTTGCAGCGATCTGCCGTTGTGCCGACCCTCTGTCTGCCCGACGCCCTGTTTCGCGAATTGAGCGAGTTGGCCACACCGGTCGGCATCCTGGCGCGCATTCCCATTCCTCAGCAGCCCGCCGGGCAGCCCGCTGGCGACTGCCTGCTACTCGATGCCATACAGGATGCCGGCAATGTCGGCACACTGTTGCGGACTGCCGCCGCCGCCGGCGTGCGCGATGTGCTGCTGGGCGCCGGCTGTGCGGGAGCGTGGTCGCCGCGTGTGCTGCGGGCCGCGCAGGGTGCGCATTTCGGCTTGCAGATCCGCGAGCAGGTCGATCTGGCGGCCTTCCTGAGTGGCTACACCGGCACATCCATCGCCGCGGTGGCGCATGAAGGTGTATCGCTTTACGGTCTCGACTGTGCCAGTCCGGTTGCCTGGCTGTTCGGCAACGAGGGTGCCGGCATTGCGCCGGAACTGCTGACGCTGGCTACCGTGCGGGCGACGATTCCGCTCGCTGCCGGTAGCGAATCGCTCAATGTTGCTGCGGCGGCCGCGGTCTGTCTCTTCGAGATGCAGCGACAACGCGCCGGCGGTAGCCGGTAATTCTTGATTTGCGAAGCCGGCCTGACAGGATGCCGGAGGTGGCACAACGTAGAATGAAAAAGTCGGCGCTGGCGGGACGGCGTCGCTGCCACGCCGGGTAGCATGGGGACGGCAATTTTGCTCGGAGGAAAGCATGGAAATCGAATGGTGGCATTGGGCAGTAGGTGGCCTGGTCTTGATCGTCGCCGAACTGGTCGTGCCGGCTTTCATGGTGCTCTGGTTCGGGCTGGGCGCACTGGTGGTGGCTGCCGTGGTGGGCTTGACCCCAATCGGCCTGACGGCGCAACTGGCGATCTGGCTGCTGGTTTCGCTGGCGATGGTGGCCGGCTGGTTCAAGATATTCAAGCCGGGCATGCACAAGACGCGCATCGGCATGGCGGATGCCAACGTGGTGGGCGAGGTCGGCATGCTGGTCCGCGATGTCGCTCCCTTTACCAAGGGCCAGGTGCGCTTTCAGAAGCCGATCCTGGGGGCGGATGAGTGGCCGTGCATCGCCGACGAGTCGATTCCGAGCGGCGAACGGGTCAAAGTGCTGGATGTGGAAGGCAGTTTTCTCAAGGTCGCGAGGGCTAGAACATGACTGATATGTTGTTTGTTGTAATTGCACTGCTGGCTTTCGCCGGCATCACACTGGCGAAAGGTGTGCGCATCGTGCCGCAGGGCCAGGAATGGATCGTCGAACGCCTGGGCAAGTATCACGGCACCTTGCTTCCCGGTCTCAACATCATCATTCCCTTTTTCGACCAGGTCGCCTACAAACTGGTCACCAAGGACATCATCCTCGACGTGCAGGAGCAGGACATCATCACCAAGGACAACGCGGTGATCCTCACCAATGCCATCGCCTTCATCAAGGTCACCGACCCGATCAAGGCGGTGTATGGCGTGACGGATTTCTCCGAGGCGATCCGCAACATGATCATGACGACGTTGCGTTCCATCGTCGGCGAGATGCAACTCGACGAGGCGCTGTCGAACCGCGACAAGATCAAGGCGCGGCTGCGCGAAGCCATTGCCGATGAGGCAATCGACTGGGGACTGACCGTCAAGTCAGTTGAAATCCAGGATATCAAGCCATCGCCTTCGATGCAGAAGGCGATGGAACTGCAGGCCAGCGCCGAACGCGAACGCAAGGCGATGGTCACCAAATCCGAAGGCGAGAAACAGTCGATGATCCTGCAAGCCGAGGCACGGCTCGAATCCGCGCGCCGCGACGCCGAAGCGCAGGTGATGCTGGCCGAAGCCAGCGCCGAAGCGATCCGCCGCGTGTCGGCGGCCATCGGTGATCAGGAAATGCCGATGCGCTATCTGCTGGGCGAAAAATATATTGCCGCGATGGCGCGCCTGGCTGAATCGGACAATGCCAAGACCGTGCTGATCCCCGGCGATATCCAGGAAACGCTGCGTTCGGTGCTGGGCCGTGTCAGGAGTGGGGGCGCGGGGTGAGCAATCCGCACAAGGGCGTCACCGGTGTGCGGCGCCTGTGGAATGCTTTTTTCTACTCTGCCAACGGACTGGCGGCAGCATGGCGCCATGAGGCTGCCTTTCGCCAGGAGGTACTGCTCGCTGTCGTCACCGTGCCGCTGGGCTTCTGGCTGGGCGCGGACGGCGTCGAGCGCGCCCTGCTGGTTGGCAGCATTTTCCTGATCCTGATCGTCGAGTTGCTGAATTCGGCGGTTGAGGCGGTGGTGGATCGCGTCTCGATCGAAAACCACGAACTTTCCAAGCGTGCCAAGGACATCGGCAGTGCAGCGGTGCTGCTGGCTCTGGCGAACGCGCTGATCGTCTGGGTCTGTCTGCTCGGCCCGCGGATAATTTGAGCCCCCCCGAAAACCTCGCTGTGCTCGGTTCTCCCCCCAGGGGGTCAAGAAACACTTGGGGCGGC
>JAUXNZ010000147.1 GCA_030682595.1 Rhodocyclaceae bacterium
CTCGATCAACATCTTCAACGGCATGGTCAGCCTCACTTTTTCCTGCGATGGCACGCACTACATGAGCTGCGACGAGTTCCTCAATCGTCAGGGCGATTTCTGGTCGGCCATCGGCGGCCCGGCGTCCGGCTAGAAAGTCGGCGCTGGCTGGACGGCGCCGTGCCGCCCCAGGGCGAACTGTGCCGAACTGTGAGTGGCGGGAATGTCGTAAGAGTGGCGCTATTCATGCGCTCGATGTACCAGCGAACGGTACAGGCCGGCGAGTTGGCGCGCGCGCACTGGCGCGGCCCATTCCAGTGCGTAGTCACGCCCCTCTGCCGCCAGCGTGTCGAGTTGATAGTGATTGCTGATGAGTGCCGCCAGGCCGTTGCCGAAGGCGACGGGGTCGTTGGGCGCGATGACGGCACCGCGCTCTGCGTCCAGGATGTCGCGCGTGCCCATTTCGGCCAGGGCAAATACGGGCAGACCGGCCGCCAGCGCTTCGAGCAGCACCAGGCCCTGGGTCTCGGTGCGCGAGGCGAAGGCAAAGACATCGGCTGCCGCATAGCAGTCCGGCAGTTCCTGAACGCGGTCGAGATAGCCGACGAAGCGGATGCTGCTACTCAAGCCGGCCTGTTCGGACTGGCGGAGCAGGGCGGGCAGGGCGGGGCCCTCGCCGGCAATCACCAGCAGCAGATCGGGCCGCTGGCGCACGGCGGCGGCCATGGCCTCGATGAGAAAGTCGATGTTTTTTTCGTGGGCGACGCGGCCGACGAACAGGGCCACGGGGCGGTCGGCGGCGATGCCGTGGCGGGAACGGAACAGCGCGCCGTTGCCGATGGCGAAATTGCGCACCGGGATGCCGGTGGGCAGCACGTGCAGAGGCGCCTTCACGCCGTAACCGGTCAGCGTTTCGTGCATGGCGGAGGAGGGCACCACCACGGCGTCGAGTCCGTTGCACTGGCTGGTGGCGATGCGGCGCGCCGCGGCCTTGAGCCACGGGCGCGGCAGCGCCGGCAGGTAATGGGCGATGTATTCCTCGAAATGGGTGTGGTAGGTGGCTAGCACCGGCACCTGGTGGCGGTGCGCGGTGCGCAGGCCGGCGTAGTGGGCGGCGAAGGGCGTCTGCACATGGACCAGATCGAGGCCCTCGGTGGCGAGGCGCTCCGCGGTGTGATTGAGCGGCCGCCAATGCATCAGCCGATCCTCGGGGTCGAAGGGCACACGGCGGGAGGGTACGCGCCAGGTGGCCGGGGCGTTGTGGCGTTCTGGGTAGTCGGGCGCGATCAGCCGCACCTGGATGCCCTCGGCGGCAAGGTCGGCGCGAAAGGTCTCGATCGAGGTCGAGACGCCGTTGATGCGCGGAAAATACACGTCCGAGATCATCAGGACGCGCAGGAAGCGGGAGGGAATTGATTGGGTGTTCATCCTCCGCACAATGCACGTCGATGATTGCATTGGTATGACACGGGGACACGAGTGACCCGTGGCGGCGAATTGTCGTGTTTTGTCACACCGGCGTAACCACATCACGGGGCGCTTTGGCTGAAATTGACCGCAGCCGGATGCGGTCGTTATAATCGCGGCCTTTCGGACACGGTGGGCTGAAGTCATGCGCAAAAAATTCGTTGCGGGAAACTGGAAGATGCACGGCAGTCTGGCGGCGAATTCCGCTTTGCTGCAAGACGTGCGTCAAGGGGTGGCTGCTCTGACCGCCGATGTGGCCGTTTGCGTGCCGTATCCCTACCTTGACCAGGCGCGTGGCGCCTTGTTTGGCAGCAACGTCGCCTGGGGCGCGCAGGATGTGTCGGAGCATGTCCAGGGCGCCTACACCGGCGAGGTCAGCGCGGCGATGCTGGCGGATTTCGGTTGCCGCTACGTGATCGTCGGCCACTCCGAGCGCCGCAGCTTCTATGGTGATACCGATGCCGTGGTGGCGGCCAAGTTCGAGGCGGCATTGAAATCCGGTCTCGTCCCCATTCTTTGCGTCGGCGAAACGCTCGATGAGCGTGAAAGTAACATTACCGCCGCAGTGGTGACGCGCCAACTGGATGCGGTGCTGGCGCGTTGCGGCGTGGCCGCGCTGGGACAGGCTGTGGTTGCCTACGAACCCGTGTGGGCGATCGGCACCGGGCGCACCGCGTCGCCCGAACAGGCGCAGGAGGTGCATGCCCTGATCCGGAATCGCGTTGCGCGTGAAGATGCCGGCGTGGCGGCGGGCCTGCGCATTCTTTACGGCGGCAGCATGAAGCCGGGTAATGCCCGGGAACTGATGGCGCAGCCGGATATCGATGGCGGCCTGATCGGCGGTGCGGCGCTTGTGGCGACCGATTTCGCCGCGATCTGCGCCGCGGCAGTCTGAATTACAGAGGAATACACATGGATGTCCTATTCACGATAACCCTGACCGCGCACATCCTGGTCGGGCTGACCGTCATTGGTCTGGTTTTGGTGCAGCATGGCAAGGGTGCCGACATGGGCGCGGCTTTTGGCGGCGGCGCTTCCGGCAGTCTGTTCGGCGCCACTGGTTCAGCCAATTTCCTGTCGCGTGCCACGGCAGTGCTGGCGACGATTTTTTTCCTGACCAGCCTGGGCCTGGCCTACATGGCGAGCAAGCAGCCGACCGCCGTGAGCGGCAGCGTGATGGATAAGGCGGTGCAACAGGCGCCGTCGAGCAGCGCGCCCGCCGTAGCTGTTCCGGCGCCAGATGGCTCGAAGTCGCAAGACATTCCGAAATAGTCACCCGCATAAATTTCAGGCAACCAACATGAGCCCGCCACCCCTCGCCGTTCGCGAACAACTGCGCGCCGAGCGCTTCGGCACGGTCTGGAAAGAAGAGCTGCATGACGTTTTCGTCGATGTCGCTCCTTATTACGATCGCGCCAACCGCGTCGCCAGCTTTGGCCTGTGGAGCTGGTTTTTGCGCAACTTCATGTCCCTGGTCGAACTGCGTCCCGGTCAGCGGGTGCTCGACGTGTGCGCCGGCACCAATGCAGTGGGCATCGCGCTGCTCGAGCGTGAACCCAGTCTCGAAGTGCACGCCATGGACCGCAGCGCGGCGATGCAGGATGTCGGCCGCCAGCGGGCCGAGGCGCGCGGCCTGAAGATTCGCAGCAACATCGGTGACGTGCATGTGCTGCCTTTTCCCGACAATCATTTCGACGTGGTCACGCTGCAATGGGCGTCGCGGCACTTGCGGGTGCGCGATCTGTTCACCGAAATCCACCGGGTGCTGAAGCCGGGCGGACGTTTTCACCACTGCGACATGCTGCGCCCCGGCAATCCCATTGTCGAAAAGCTTTACTACGCTTATTTGCGCGGCAGTCTGGCAGTCACCGGTTTGTTTTTTCGTAGCGGTTCGGCGGCTTGGGGCGTCAAGAAATATTTCATTGACGCGATCGAGCTGTTCTATTCGGCCGAGGAACTCTCCCAGGTGCTGCGTGAGCAGGGTTACCGCGATGTCGTCTCCAAGTCGCTGCTCGCCGGCATGATCGGCATGCATCGCGCGGCCAAGCCGCTTGCGGACGGCGCCAAACCATAAAGCGGCACATCGCTCGTTAACGCCGGAATGCGGTAGCGTGTCAATTTGATGCCGCAATCACTTTTTTTTGTTTCTTGATTGTTTTTTTTTGCGCCGCACCAACCAGCCTTGCGATACACTCGCGCCCTGAAATTTCGGTGCTCGGTAACGTGAGTGAAACGGGCAGTGAAACGGGCAGTGAGTGACGGTTGAGCAGTACCGCAAGACAACGTCCGCCGACGTGGTGAAATTGGTAGACACGCTATCTTGAGGGGGTAGTGGCGAAAGCTGTGCGAGTTCGAGTCTCGCCGTCGGCACCAGGTTATTTTGAGGTTAATTTTTCGGAGTTGAGCAGCGCGGTTGCGGTGAAAACCGTGGCGCGGCGCAAATCAAAGAATGCTGGAAAACTATTTCCCGATTCTCGTTTTCGTCATTGTCGCCCTGATTTTTGGCTGTGTGCCGATGATCATTGGCCGACTGGTTGGTCCCCATCGGCCAGGCCCGGAAAAACTCTCTCCCTACGAGTGCGGCTTTGAAGCATTCGAGGATGCGCGCATGAAATTCGATGCGCGTTACTATTTGATCGCCATCATTTTCGTCATCTTCGATCTCGAGGTGGCCTTTCTGTTGCCTTGGGCCGCGATCTTCAAGGAGATGGCGCTGACCCCTGAATTTGCTTATTTCGGTTTTGGTTCCATGATGGTCTTCATTGCCATTCTGGTCGTTGCCGATATTTACGCTTGGGCCAAAGGCGCCCTCGACTGGGAGTGATCGGGTGAGTATTGAAGGCGTATTGCAGGAAGGCTTTGTCACCACGACGCTCGACAAGCTCATCAACTGGACGCGTACCGGTTCGCTGTGGCCGATGACTTTCGGCCTGGCCTGTTGTGCCATCGAGATGATTCACACGGGTGTGTCGCGTTACGACCTCGACCGTTTCGGCATCGTGTTTCGTCCCAGTCCCCGTCAGGCGGATGTGCTGATTGTTGCCGGTACCTTGACCAACAAGATGGCGCCAGTCATGCGCAAGGTATACGAGCAGATGGCCGAGCCGCGCTGGGTGATCTCGATGGGGTCCTGCGCCAACGGCGGCGGTTACTATCACTATTCGTATTCGGTGGTGCGCGGCTGCGATCGTATCGTGCCGGTGGATATTTACGTGCCGGGTTGTCCGCCGACTGCCGAGGCCTTGCTCTACGGCATCATCCAGTTGCAAAACAAGATTACGCGCACTTCGACCATCGCACGATGATTCGTTCCGCCAACTTTTTGAACGCATGTCAGGTATTCCAATGAGCGCCAAGCTGGACAGGCTTTGTCAGAACTTGCGGGATGTGCTGGGCGAGCGCATCCAGAGCCTCACCGTTGATCGTGGTGAAGTTGCCCTGGAAGTTGCGGCGGCCGATTACCTGGCGGTGGCGACCACCTTGCGCGACCATGGCGATCTGCGTTTTGAGCAGGCCATGGATCTGTGCGGCGTCGATTACGCATCGTATGGCGAGGTGGCATGCCCCGCTGTGGACAAGATTGACGCGCGGCGGTTTGCTGCCGTGACGCAATTGTTGTCGCTGACCCACAACTGGCGTCTGCGCCTGCGCGTGTTCGCGCTGGACAATGATTTCCCCGTTGTCGATTCATTGATGGATGTCTGGAATGGCGTCAATTGGTTCGAACGCGAGGCCTTCGATCTCTACGGCATCATGTTCAGCGGCCATAACGACTTGCGCCGCATTTTGACCGATTACGGTTTCGTTGGTCATCCATTCCGCAAGGATTTCCCGATCTTTGGTTATGTCGAGATGCGTTACGACCCCGAGCAGCGTCGCGTGGTCTATGAGCCGGTGACCATCGAGCCCCGCGAAAACACGCCGCGTATCGTGCGCGAGGAAAATTACGGCAAGGTGGATCCGGGTGCATAACCATGGCTGAAATCAAGAATTACACAATCAACTTCGGCCCGCAGCATCCGTCGGCGCACGGGGTGTTGCGGCTGGTGCTGGAGCTCGATGGCGAAGTGGTCGTCCGTGCCGATCCGCATATCGGCCTGCTCCATCGCGGTACTGAAAAGCTGATGGAGACGCGTACCTGGATTCAGTCGCTACCCTATATGGATCGGCTCGACTACACGTCGATGCTGGTTAACGAACATCCTTTCTGTCTGGCGATCGAGCGGCTGCTTGGCATTGAAGTGCCGCTGCGGGCTCAGTACATCCGGGTAATGTTCGCCGAGATCACCCGCATCCTGAACCACTTGTTGAGTATCGGCACCCATGCGCTGGACGTTGGCGCCATGGCGATGGTGCTTTACACCTTCCGCGAACGCGAAGACATCTTCGACATGCTCGAAGCGGTGTCTGGCGCGCGCATGCATGGCGCCTATTTCCGGCCGGGTGGCGTGTATCGCGATCTGCCGGATCGCATGCCGAAGTACGAGGTCAACAAGTTCAAGAACGCACAGACGGTGAAGGAACTCAACGCGGCTCGCGAAGGCTCGTTGCTCGATTTTATCGAGGATTTCACCAACCGTTTTCCGGTTTATTGCGACGAATACGAAACCCTGCTGACGGATAACCGGATCTGGAAGCAGCGCCTGGTCGGCGTGGGTGTGGTTTCTCCCGAGCGGGCCTTGCAACTCGGTTTCAGCGGCCCGATGCTGCGCGGTTCCGGTGTCGAATGGGACTTGCGCAAGAAGCAGCCTTACGAAGTTTATGATCGCCTCGACTTCGATATTCCGGTGGGCGTCACTGGCGATAGTTACGACCGTTATCTGGTGCGCATGGAAGAAATGCGCCAGGCGAATCGCATCATCAAGCAGTGCATTGCCTGGTTGCGAACCAATCCCGGCCCGGTGATTACCGACAACCACAAGGTCGCCCCGCCGTCGCGTGAGAAGATGAAGGGCAGCATGGAAGAGCTGATCCATCACTTCAAGCTCTTCAGCGAAGGCATGCATGTGCCGCCCGGCGAGGTTTACGTCGGCACCGAACACGCCAAGGGTGAGTTCGGCGTCTACATGATTTCGGATGGCGCCAACAAACCCTACCGCGTCAAGCTGCGTTCGGCCGCCTTCCAGCACCTGGCGGCCATGGACGAGTTGTCGAAGGGACACATGCTGGCCGATGTGGTGACCATCATCGGGACGATCGATGTTGTGTTTGGCGACGTCGATAGGTGAGATCATGTTAAGCGAATCCACACTCAAGAAAATCGACTGCGAGGTCGCCAAGTATCCGGCTGACCAGAAGCAATCTGCCGTCATGGCCGCGCTGATCTTTGCCCAGGATGGAAAGGGCTGGCTGGCGCACGAGACCATCGCCGCTGTTGCTCAATACCTTGAAATGCCCGAGATGGCGGCTTACGAGGTGGCTAGTTTCTACAACATGTATGACCTGCACCCGGTCGGCAAATACAAACTGACCGTCTGTACCAATCTGCCCTGTGCCCTGTCGGGCGGTGTGCATGCAGCGGACTACCTCAAGAAAAAACTGGGCATCGACTTCAACGAAACCACACCGGACGGCAAATTCACCCTCAAGGAGGGTGAGTGCATGGGCGCCTGTGGCGATGCGCCGGTGATGCTGGTGAACAACAAACACATGCGTTGCTTCATGGCACCCGAAGAAATCGATCGTTTGTTGGAGGACTGCAAATAATGGCCCTGCTACAAGCGATCAACCCCTTGCTCTCCGCCGGTTGGCAGCGGGATGGGCACGAGTGGCGTCTGGAAAACGATACCGGCTGGCGCCTCAAGGACTTCGAGGCGCGCGGCGGCTATCAGTCGCTCAGAAAAATTCTTGCCGCGAAGATGTCACCCGACGATGTCATCGCCGAAGTCAAGAAATCGGTGCTGCGCGGACGTGGCGGAGCGGGCTTTCCGACCGGCCTCAAATGGAGCTTCATGCCCAAGGCGGCGCCGGAAAAATACATTGTCTGCAATACCGACGAAGGCGAACCTGGCACCTTCAAGGACCGTGATATTCAGCGCTTCGACCCACATGCCGTCATCGAGGGCATGATCATCGCCGCGTACGCGGTCGGCGCCTGCCGCGGTTACAACTACATTCACGGCGAAATTTACGAGCTGTATCAGCGCTTCGAGCAGGCGCTGGACGAGGCGCGCGCCGCAGGGCTGATTGGCCAGAACATCCTGGGCTCGGGCTTGAACTTCGAACTGTTCGCCCATCAAGGCTGGGGCGCCTACATTTGTGGCGAAGAGACCGGTTTGCTGGAGTCCATCGAGGGCAAGAAAGGCCAGCCGCGCTACAAGCCGCCGTTCCCCGCGAACGTCGGCCTCTATGGCAAGCCCACGACGATCAATAACACCGAGACCTTCGCTTCGATACCCTACATTCTGCGGGATGGCGGCGATGCCTTCCTCAATCTCGGCAAGCCGAACAACGGTGGCACCAAGCTTTTCTCGGTGTCCGGCCACGTAAATCGGCCGGGTAATTTTGAAGTGCCGATGGGTACGCCCTTTCCCAAGCTGCTCGAAATGGCCGGTGGCATGCGCGGTGGCCGCAAACTGAAAGCGGTGATTCCGGGCGGTTCGTCGGCTCCGGTGCTGCCCGCCGACATCATCATGGATTGCACGCTCGACTACGATTCGATTGCCAAGGCGGGTTCGATGTTCGGTTCCGGCGCGGTGATCGTGATGGATGAAACCGTCTGCATGGTCCAGGCGCTGGAGCGTCTGTCCTGGTTCTATTACGAAGAGTCCTGCGGCCAATGCACGCCCTGTCGTGAAGGCACCGGCTGGCTCTACAAGGTGATCCATCGCATCGAGCACGGCTTGGGCCGTCCCGAGGACCTTGACCTGCTCTCCGACGTCTCCACCAACATCATGGGCCGCACGATCTGCGCGCTCGGCGATGCGGCCGCCCTCCCGGTGCTGAGCTTCACCAAGCACTTCAGGAGCGAGTTCGAGTATCACATCGAACACAAAAAATGCCTGGTGCCGCGCGATGTGCAAAAAGCCGGTAGTACTTTCCACACCCGTTTGATGGCGGAGAAATAATGCCCCCCCACGCTCGCCTCAACGTCAAGTTCATCGGCTCGCTGCCCCCCACAGGGGGGGTGTTGCCTCCTTGGGGCGGCCCGGCGGAGGCAACATGCTAGATTTTGAAATCGACGGCAAGGCCCTGCAGGTGCAGGACGGCACGCTGGTCATCGAGGCCGCGCATCAGGCGGGCATCTATATCCCGCATTTCTGCTACCACAAGAAACTCTCCATCGCTGCCAACTGCCGCATGTGCCTGGTGCAGGTCGAGAAGGCGCCCAAGCCGATGCCGGCCTGTGCAACCGTCGTCACCAACGGCATGAAGGTTTTCACCCATTCCGATCTGGCGGTGAAGGCACAAAAAAGCGTGATGGAGTTTCTGCTGATCAATCACCCGCTCGATTGCCCGATCTGCGATCAGGGCGGCGAGTGCCAGTTGCAGGATCTGGCGGTGGGTTACGGCAGTTCCGCCGCGCGCTTCCAGGAAGAGAAGCGCGTGGTGCCCGACAAGAACCTTGGCGCGCTGATCAGCACCGACATGACCCGGTGCATCAATTGCACCCGCTGCGTGCGCTTTACGCAGGAAATCGCCGGGTTGATGGAACTGGGGCAGGCCTTCCGCGGCGACCGCGCCGAAGTCATGTCCTTCATGGAAAAAACGGTCGATTCAGAGCTTTCCGGCAACGTGATCGACCTTTGCCCGGTGGGCGCGCTGACCTCCAAGCCCTTCCGCTACTCGGCCCGCACCTGGGAACTGGCGCGGCGCAAATCGGTCAGCCCGCACGATGCCCTGGGCAGCAATCTGATCGTGCAGACCCAGCACAATCGTGTGATGCGTGTGCTGCCGCTCGAAAACGAGCAGATCAACGAGTGCTGGCTTTCGGACAAGGAACGTTTTTCCTACGCAGGACTGAACTCCGCAGAGCGTCTCACCAAACCGATGGTCAAGCAGGGCGGCCAGTGGCAGGAAGTCGACTGGAACGTCGCGCTCGACTACGCGGCTCACGCGCTACGCGATGTGGCCAAGAACCATGGCGCCGCAAACATCGGTGCACTCGTGAGTCCGCACGCCACACTCGAAGAGATGGCGCTGTCTGCCAAGCTGATGCGTGGCATCGGTAGTGACAACATAGACTTCCGCTTGCGTCAGTCCGACTTTACGGCCGACGGCAAACGCCAGGGTACGCCCTGGCTGGGCATGAAGATTGCCGAAATCAACGCGCTTGACCGCGTGCTGGTGGTCGGCAGCTTCCTGCGCAAGGATCACCCATTGATCGCGCAGCGTTTGCGCCAGACGGCGAAGAAAGGCACGCAGGTTTCGCTGATCCACTCGGCCGCTGATGACCTGTTGTTCAAACTATTCGCCAAAGCGATTGTTGCACCAACGCAATTGCCCGCGCAACTTGCCGAAGTGGTCAAGGCCGTCGCCGAACTCAAAGGTGCGGCGAGCGATCCGGCGCTGGCAAAAGTCAGCGCTGGCGGGACGGCGTCAGCCGGTTCCGTCGCCAACGCGGAGGCGGCGAGGCAAATTGCTGCCAGCCTGGTTTCCGGCAGCCATGTCGGGATACTGCTGGGCAATTTTGCCCAGCAACACCCGCAGGCCGCCACGCTCAATGCACTGGCCCAACAACTGGCGGGTTTGCTTGGCGCGAAATTCGGCTTCCTGGGCGAAGCCGCCAACAGTGTCGGCGGTTTTGTCGCCACTGCCGTGCCGTCCGCAGCGGGTCTGAATGCCGCCGCCATGCTGGCGGCCCCGCGCAAGGTCTATCTGTTGCTGGGCGCGGAACCGGAACTCGATTGCGCCGACGGCGCGCGCGCCCTGGCGGCGCTGCAGCAGGCCAGCAGCGTGATCGTGCTCTCGTCCTTCAAGTCGCGAGCCGCGCTTGATTACGCCGATGTGCTGCTGCCGGTTTCACCCTTCAGCGAAACGTCCGGCACTTTTGTCAATACCGAAGGTCGCGCACAAAGTTTTTATGCCGTGACCAAGCCGCAGGGCGAAGCCCGTCCGGCCTGGAAAGTGCTGCGCGTGCTGGGCAACCTCCTCGAACTTGACGGTTTTGGCTACGACAGCTCGGAGCAGGTGCGCGACGAGGTGCTGGGTGGCAAGCCTGAATTTGTATCTGGCCTCGACAATCGTCTCGCTGGTGTTGCCATCGAACTGCCGGCAGCAGGTGGGGTGGAGCGCATTGCCGATGTGCCGATCCATTTTGCCGACGCTTTGGCGCGACGGGCGCCGGCTTTGCAGGCGACGGTCGACGCGCTTGCCCCGACTGCGCGCATGAACGCCGCGATGCTGGCAAAGCTGGGTGTGACTGCGGGTGATAACGTAAAAGTCGGCGCTGGCGGGACGGCGACTCTGGTCGCTCAACTCGATGCTGGCGTGCCTGACAACTGCGTCCGGATCGCGGCGGCGCATGCCTCGACGGCCGGACTTGGCGCAATGTTTGCAACCATGACCGTGGAACGCCTGTGATGGAAGCCCAGCTCCTCCAATTCCTTCAGACACAGCTGGGCTCGCAGTGGCCCACTTTCGAACCCCTCTGGCCGGCGGTCTGGGCGCTCCTGCAAGTCGTGGCTATTCTTGCGCCGCTGGTGTTGGCGGTGGCGTACCTGCCGTACTTCGAGCGCAAGGTCATCGCCTACATGCATGTGCGGATCGGCCCCAACCGTGTCGGCCCTGCCGGTCTGCTGCAGCCGATTGCCGATGCGCTCAAGCTGGTGTTCAAGGAAGTCATCATTCCGACCAAGGCCAGCAAGGGGCTGTATATCCTCGGTCCGATCATGGCTCTTGCGCCGGCACTGGTGGCCTGGGCAGTCATCCCCTTCGACGCCGGTCTGGTGATGGCGGATCTCGATGTCGGCTTGCTCTATCTGCTGGCAATCAGTTCCCTCGGCGTCTATGGCATCATCATTTCAGGCTGGGCCTCGAACTCAAAATATGCCTTCCTCGGCGCGATGCGCTCGACTGCCCAGATGGTGTCCTACGAGATTTCGATGGGCATGGCGCTGGTCGTGGTGTTGATGGTCTCGAACAGTCTGAACCTTTCCGCCATTGTCGCGGGCCAGAACCAGGGGATGTTCGTCGATTTGGGGCTCGGCTTCCTGTCGTGGAACTGGTTGCCGCTGCTGCCGATGTTCATGGTGTTCCTGATTTCCGGCGTGGCTGAAACCAACCGCGCGCCGTTCGACGTGGTCGAAGGCGAGTCGGAGATCGTCGCCGGCCACATGGTCGAATACTCGGGCATGGCCTTCGCGCTGTTCTTCCTCGCCGAATATGCCAATATGATTCTGATTTCGGCGGCAGTGTCGATCTTCTTCCTGGGTGGCTGGTTGTCCCCGGTGGGTTTCCTGCCGGACGGCATCTGGTGGCTGATTGCCAAGATTTCGGTGATTTTGTTCCTGTTCCTCTGGTTCCGCGCGACGTTTCCGCGTTATCGATACGACCAGATCATGCGCTTGGGTTGGAAGGTGTTCCTCCCGCTGTGCTTCCTCTGGATTGTTGTCGTCGGCGGTTGGATGTTGTCGCCGCTCAATATCTGGAAATAAGAGAGGACGACACTGGACATGGCTGCAATGAAAGACTTCCTTAAAAGCTTTTTCCTCGTTGAACTATTCAAGGGCATGGCGCTGACCGGGCGGTACTTTTTCGCCCGCAAGATTACCGTGCAGTATCCGGACGAAAAAACTCCGATGGGATTTCGGTTTCGTGGCCTTCATGCCCTGCGGCGTTATCCGAATGGCGAAGAGCGCTGCATCTCCTGCAAGTTGTGCGAAGCGGTCTGTCCGGCAATGGCAATCACCATCGAAGGCGCGGAGCGTGTCGACGCAAATGGGCAACAGTCGCGCCGCACCACCCGCTACGACATCGATCTGACCAAGTGCATCTTCTGCGGATTCTGCGAAGAAGCCTGCCCGGTCGATGCCATCGTCGAAACGCACATTTTCGAATATCACGGTGAAACGCGCGGCGATCTTCACTACACCAAGCAAATGCTGCTGGCCAATGGCGATCGATACGAAGCTGAAATCGCCAAAAACCGCGCGTTGGACGCCCCCTACAGGTAGCAGGCAGACAATGGAATTCAAAACCTTCGTCTTTTATGTCCTTGCAGCAATCATGCTGCTGGCCGCGCTGCGCGTGATCACTGCCAAGAACCCGGTGCATGCAGTGTTGTTTCTCGTGCTGTCCTTCTTTTCCGCGGCCTGTCTGTGGCTGCTCCTGCAGGCCGAGTTTCTTGCCATCGTGCTGATCATGGTCTACGTGGGCGCCGTGATGGTGTTGTTCATGTTCGTGGTGATGCTGCTCGATATCGATATTGAACGCTTGCGCCATCGCTTCTGGAGCTATCTGCCGCTGGGGGCGATGATCGGTCTGTTGATCGTGGTGCAGATGGCGCTGGTGCTGTCCGGCAAGTACTTCAGTGCCGAAGTTTTGCCGGGTCATTCGATGCCTGCTGACTACAGTAATACCAAGGAGCTTGCCCGCCTGCTCTTTGCCGAATACTACTACCCGTTCGAAATTGTCGGCGCCATCCTGCTGGTCGGCATCATTGCGGCCGTCATGCTGACGCTGCGGCAGCGCAAGGACACGAAATATCAGAAACCCGCGGAGCAACTTGCTGTCAAGCGCAATGATCGTGTCCGCATGGTCAGCATGGCAGCCGAAAAAGACGAACCATCTGTCGATCCGGCTACCACGGCAGAAAAGCGGGAAGGTCAATAAGCCATGCTGTCACTCTCCCACTACCTGATCCTCGCGGCGATGCTTTTTTCCATCAGCATCGTTGGCATCTTCCTCAACCGCAAGAACATCATCGTTCTTTTGATGGCCATCGAGTTGATGCTTCTTTCGGTGAACATGAACTTCGTCGCCTTCTCGCACTATCTCAACGACGCCGCGGGCCAGTTGTTCGTCTTCTTCATCATGGCCGTCGCGGCTGCCGAAGCCGCCATTG
Source organism: Rhodocyclaceae bacterium (assembly GCA_030682595.1). Lineage (GTDB taxonomy): Bacteria > Pseudomonadota > Gammaproteobacteria > Burkholderiales > Rhodocyclaceae > Sulfuricystis. Next base: position 13,451 of record JAUXNZ010000147.1, read on the forward strand.
GCCTGGCGATTCTTGTGGCGCTGTTCCGCAACCTCTCGTCCATCCATGTCGATGATCTCGACAGCCTGAAAGGGTGATTCGCTGACATGAAGACCCTTTATCTCATCGTACCGTTCGCTCCGCTGCTGGGCGCCATCATCGCCGGATTTTTCGGTGGGCTGATTGGCCGCGTCGGCGCGCATGTCGTCACCATCCTCGGCGTCACCATTTCCTTTCTGGCTTCGCTGGTCATTTTGCAGGATGTCATGGCCGGCAATACCTTCAATGGCGACCTCTACACCTGGCTGGAATCGGGCGGCCTGAGTCTGAAGATCGGATTCCTGATCGATCAGCTGACGGTCGTGATGATGGTTGTCGTCACCTTCGTTTCGCTGATGGTGCATATCTACACCATCGGTTACATGGCGCACGACGAGGACAACTGGCCGGCCGGCAGCAAGGCCGGCACAAATAGCTACCAGCGTTTCTTTGCCTATATCTCGCTGTTTACCTTTTCGATGCTGATGCTCGTCATGAGCAACAACTTCGTCCAGCTCTTCTTCGGCTGGGAAGCGGTCGGCCTGGTGTCCTACCTGTTGATCGGCTTCTGGTCGACCCGGCCGACAGCCATCTACGCCAACCTCAAGGCATTTCTGGTTAACCGCGTCGGCGATTTCGGTTTTCTTCTCGGCATCGGCCTGATCGCCGCCTATGCCGGCAGCCTTGACTACGCCACCGTCTTCGGCATGTCCAAGGAACTCGCGACCATTACCGAAAGCGTCACCGGTTGGCCGCTGATCACCGCCATCTGCATCGGTCTGTTCATTGGCGCGATGGGCAAGTCGGCGCAGTTCCCGCTGCACGTCTGGCTGCCTGATTCGATGGAAGGCCCGACGCCGATCTCCGCGCTGATCCACGCCGCGACCATGGTCACGGCCGGTATCTTCATGGTTGCGCGCATGTCGCCGCTGTTCGAGCTGTCCGACACCGCGTTGTCCTTCGTCATCGTCATCGGCGCGATCACCACGCTGTTCATGGCGCTGATCGCCATCGTGCAGACCGACATCAAGCGCGTGGTCGCCTATTCGACGTTGTCGCAACTCGGCTACATGACCATGGCGCTCGGCGCCTCGGCTTATTCGGTCGCCATCTTCCACCTGATGACGCACGCCTTCTTCAAAGCGGTGCTGTTCCTCGGCGCCGGCTCGGTGATCATCGCCATGCACCACCAGCAGGACATGCGCAAGATGGGGGGGTTGCGCAAGTATCTGCCGATCACCTACGCGACGATGCTCATTGGCGCAATCGCCAACGCCGGCCTGCCTCCCTTCGCCGGATTCTTCTCCAAGGATTCGATCATCATGGCGGTGCAGGCATCGCAGATTCCTGGCGCTACCTTCGCCTATGTCTGCGCGCTGGCGGCGGTGTTTATCGGCGGTCTGTATTCCTTCCGGCTCATTTTCTTCACTTTCCACGGCAAAGAGCGTTTTCGCGAGCAGGCGCATGACGCCCATCACGGCCATGGTCACCATGGTGTGCACGTTCCCCATGAATCGCCCAAGGTCGTCACCGTGCCGCTGATCTTGCTGTCAATCCCGGCAATTGCTTCCGGCTGGCTGATCGGTTCCTTCCTCTACGGCAGCTGGTTCGGCGACGCGATCTACATTGCCGATGCGCATGCCGGCATGGCGCAACTGCAGGCGGCCTTCACGGGGGTATTCGGCATGATGGCGCACGGCGTGGTGACGCTGCCATTCTGGCTGGCGCTTGCCGGCGCGGTGACGGCCTGGTTCCTCTACATCAAACGCCCCGACCTGCCGGCGGTCATCAAGCGGAAGTCGGGCGTGCTGGCAACCATCCTCGAAGAGAAATATGGCTTCGACAAGTTCAACGAGTGGTTCTTTGCCGGTGGCGCGCGCGGCCTGGGTCGCGGCCTCTGGAAGGTCGGCGACCAGACACTGATCGATGGCGTGGCGGTGAATGGTTCGGCGCGCCTGGTGGGCTGGTTCTCCAGTGTCGTGCGCCTGATCCAGTCCGGCCACATCTATCAATATGCGTTCTCCATGATCATCGGCGTGTTTGTGCTGCTGACCTTGTGGTTGAACCGGGTTTGATGGCCTAATTTGACGAGATAATTGGATAACGTGCAGATGAGTTCCTATCTACTGAGTCTCGCGATCTGGGTGCCGATCCTGGGCGCCCTGATGGTCTTCGCCGCTGGACCGAACAAGAATTTGGCGCGCTGGACGGCCCTGCTGGTCGCCATGGCCGGTTTCATCGTGACCCTGCCGCTGTATCTCGGCTTCGACATGACCGAGGCCGGCATGCAGTTCGTCGAACAACGTGCCTGGATTCCGCGCTTCAACATCGAATACCTGCTGGGCGTTGACGGCATCTCGATGTTGTTCCTCCTGCTCAACAGCTTCATCACCATCATCGTCGTGATTGCCGGCTGGCAGGTGATCGAGGACAAGGTCGCGCAGTACCTGGGCGCCTTCCTGATCATGTCGGGCCTGATGAACGGCATCTTCAGCGCGCTCGACGCGGTTTTGTTCTACGTCTTCTTCGAGGCTTCGCTGATCCCGATGTACATCATCATCGGTGTCTGGGGCGGTCATAACCGCGTCTATGCGGCCTTCAAGTTCTTCCTCTACACGCTGCTTGGCTCGTTGCTGATGCTGATCGCGCTGATCTATCTGTTCCTCTCTTCGGGCGGCAGTTTCAACCTGCTCGAGTGGCACCAGTTGCGCATCGACATGACGCCGCAGATCCTGATCTTCCTCGCCTTCCTGGTGGCCTTTGCCGTCAAGGTGCCGATGTGGCCGGTACATACCTGGTTGCCGGACGCCCACGTCGAGGCGCCGACCGGCGGTTCGGTGGTGCTGGCGGCAATCATGCTGAAACTCGGTGCCTATGGTTTCTTGCGGTTCTCCCTGCCCATCGCGCCGGATGCCAGCCAGTATCTGGCGCCGATGATGATTGCGCTGTCGCTGATTGCCGTCGTCTATATCGGCTTTGTCGCGCTGGTGCAGACTGACATGAAGAAGCTGATCGCCTATTCTTCGATCTCGCACATGGGTTTCGTCACCCTGGGTTTCTTCATCTTCAACCAGATCGGCGTCGAGGGCGCCCTGGTGCAGATGATCTCCCACGGCTTCATCTCCGCTGCGATGTTCCTTTGCGTTGGCGTGATGTATGACCGCATGCACTCACGCAACATTGCTGACTACGGCGGCGTGGTGAACACCATGCCGAAATTCGCCGCCTTCTTCATGCTCTTCGCCATGGCCAACGCCGGCCTGCCTGCCACCTCCGGTTTCGTCGGTGAGTTCATGGTGATCCTGGGTGCCATCAAGTTCAATTTCTGGGTTGGCTTTGCCGCGGCGACAACCTTGGTCCTTGGCGCCGCCTACACCCTGTGGATGTACAAGCGCGTGGTTTTCGGCGCGGTAGCCAACAGCCATGTGGCCGAACTGACCGACATCAACAGCCGGGAATTCCTTTTCCTGGCTCTGCTGGCGTTCTGCGTGCTGGCCATGGGCATTTACCCCTATCCATTCACTGAAGTGATGCATGCCTCGGTGGACAACCTGCTCCGGCACGTAGCCGTGAGCAAGCTCTGATTACGATTGCGGCGACAAGACAAGCGATGCTCAAGAATTTTGTAATGCCCGATTTCTACCCGGCCGCGCCGGAGATCTTTCTGTTGGCGATGGCCTGCGTCATCCTGCTGGTGGATGTCTTCCTTGGCCGCTCGCAACGCTGGATCACCTCCGCACTGACGATTCTTACCCTGGTTGGCTGCGCGCTCATTACCTACCTGACCATGGACGGCCAGGTGGTGCTGACCTTCAGCAACATGTTCGTCGATGATCTGCTCGCCGATTTCCTCAAGCTGCTGGTTTATCTGGCGGTGATTTTCGTGGTGGTCTATAGCCGGGGCTACCTGGTGGCGCGCCAGCTCGATAAAGGGGAGTACTACGTCCTGGTGCTGTTCGCCACGCTGGGCATGATGGTGATGATCTCGGCGGCGCACTTCCTGACCCTTTACCTCGGCCTGGAACTGATGTCGCTGTCACTGTATGCCCTGGTGGCGATTGATCGCAACAGCGCGCGCGCCACCGAGGCGGCAATGAAGTATTTCATTCTCGGCTCGCTGGCCTCCGGATTGCTGCTCTACGGCATGTCGATGGTGTATGGCGCGACCGGCACGCTCGAAATCGGTGGCGTCGCCCAGGCTCTGCATCTTGGCGTCGCCAACAAGACCGTGCTGGTATTTGGCCTGGTCTTTGTCGTCTCCGGTATTGCCTTCAAATTGGGTGCCGTGCCTTTCCACATGTGGGTGCCGGACGTCTATCACGGTGCACCGACCCCGATCACGCTGCTGATTGCCTCGGCGCCCAAGCTGGCCGCCTTTGCCATGGCGATGCGCATCCTGGTGTATGGCCTGTTCGAACTGGCCGAGCACTGGCAGTCGATGTTGATGATCATGGCCGTGCTCTCCATCGCGCTCGGCAACCTGGCGGCGATTGCCCAGACCAACATCAAGCGTATGCTGGCCTATTCGGCCATCGCCCACATGGGTTTCATGCTGCTCGCACTGATGAGCGGCGTCGTCGGCCCCGACCGTCACTACGCATTGAACGCCTACAGCTCGGCAATGTATTACGCCGTGGCCTATGTGATCATGTCGCTGGCTTCCTTTGGCATGGTCTTGTTGCTGTCGCGCGCCGGCTACGAGGCCGAGCATCTGGAAGATTTCAAGGGTCTGAACCAGCGCAGTCCGTGGTTCGCCGCCGTGATGATGGTCACCATGCTTTCGATGGCCGGTGTGCCTTTCTTTGTCGGATTCTTCGCCAAATTCTCCGTGCTGATTGCCGCGGTAGATGCCGGCTATCTTGCCGTGGCCGTCTTCGCCGTGATCTTCTCGCTGATTGGCGCCTTTTACTATCTGCGCGTGATCAAACTGATGTATTTCGATGCGCCGGTCGACACTGCGCCCATCGTCGCCAGCCTCGACATGCGTTTCCTGCTGTCTTTGAATGGCATTGCGATCGCCCTGTTCGGCCTGTTCCCGAACGTGCTGATGTCTCTGTGTACCTACGCGCTGCTCCGCTCGCTGTAAGCTGAACCCGGTGGGTCCGCGGCGCTCAAGTTGCGGTCCCAGCGGTCGTTATGCCATAAATGCAAAACGGCCTGCAATTCGAAAACTATTCCCTCCGGCAGCAACTGGAAGCGCTGCTCGGTGAGGCGCGGCGGAACGAAGACAAGATGCGTCGCTTTGACCAACTTGAGCGGCGCCTGATTGGTGCCCAGTCGCTGGTCGAACTGTTGCAGGCATTGCTGACCGATTACAAGGCAGCCTTCGGTATTGAGTTCGTCAGCCTGGCGCTGATCGACAGGGAATACGAAGTAACCCGTATTCTTGAGGCTAATCTGGGCAGCGAGTCGCTTGACGGCTTGCTGTTGCTCCAGTCGGCCGAGTTGCTGGAACCGCTGTACCAAGATCAATGTTCCACCTATTTGTGCGCATTTGATCGGGAACTGCATGGGCCGTTGTTCGAGGCGCCCGTCGCTGCCATCGCTTCGGTCGCCCTGCTGCCACTGATGCGCCAGGGGGAACTGATCGGCAGCCTGCATCTGGGTAGTTCCGTGGCAGAACGCTATGGTGCGGAAGCCGGCACCGATTTTCTGGATCGCCTGGCGGCAGTGGTGGCCCTCTGTCTGGAAAGCGCACTGACACAGGAGCGCCTGAAACGGGCAGGCCTGACCGACAGCCTGACCGGCGTGGAAAATCGCCGTTACTTCGAGCATCGTTGTCTGGTTGAAATCGGCCAGGTGCGGCGTCACCGCCAGCCGCTCGCCTGCATGTTCCTCGATATCGACAAATTCAAACGCATCAACGATACGCACGGCCACCAAAGTGGCGATGAGGTGCTGCGTGGCGTGGCCGGCGTCATCCAGTCGCAACTGCGGGCGGGCGACACGATTGCCCGCTACGGCGGTGAGGAGTTCATCGTGCTCCTGCCACAGACCAACACCATGCATGCGCTGGAAATTGCCGAGCGCATCCGTACAGCCGTCGCGGCCAAGCCATTTCAGCCCCAATCAGCAACAGAAGTGCCCGTCACCATCTCGATCGGCCTCGCCATGCTGCCGCCCGACACTGCAACCGACGCGATCCCGGCCCAGGCTGAAATGCTGGTGGCGGCTGCCGACCGGGCCCTGTATCAGGCCAAGCATGGTGGGCGCAACCGCGTGGTCGGTGATCCGGCTACTTGTGCGGTAGCACGGAATAAACATGATTCAAGGCCGGGCAGGGTGCGTGAGTGGTTGTCGGGCATATTGCGCCACTTGCGCAGCAAGACTTTGAGCCACCTGCTCTAGGGCGTGTTTCGTTGGTGCGTTGCGCCACAAGAACGCCGTATCGCCAGAGCCGACTTTTCTTGGGTTGATAGGACGGCATTCGTCTGGTGCTGCCGCGCCGCCTATAATCACGGCCCGTTCAACGCTTAATCTTCCCAATGTCCATCCAGTGGTTCCCCGGCCACATGACCTCGGCGCGCAAGAAGGCTGCCGAGACCATGGCGCGCACCGACGTGGTGATCGAAGTGCTCGATGCCCGCCTGCCCGAGGCGAGCAGCAATCCGATGATCCGCGAACTGCGTCTGGCACGCCAGCGGCCCTGTCTCAAACTGCTGAACAAGGCCGACCTTGCCGATCCCGTCGTCACGCAGGCCTGGCTCGACCACTACAGTCGCCAGCCGGGCGTCAAGGCGGTGGCTATTTCATGCAAGAAGCCGGGTGACGCCGCGAAAGTGCCGGCCCTCTGCCAGCAGCTGGCGCCGCACCGCAACGACAACGTGAAGCCGTTGCGCATGATGATCATGGGCATCCCCAACGTCGGCAAATCGACCTTCATGAACGCGCTGCTGAAGCGCCGCATCGCGGCGGTCGGCGATGAGCCGGCCGTCACCAAGAGCCAGCAGAGTTTCGATCTCTCGCTGCGGCAGACGATTATCGACACGCCGGGCCTGATGTGGCCGAAGATCGAACACGATGCGGATGGCTTCATGCTCGCCGCCAGCCACGCCATCGGCCGCAACGCGGTGATCGATGCCGACGTGGCCATTTTCCTTGCCGGTATTTTGCTGGCGCGTTATCCGGCGCTCCTCGCCGCGCGTTACAAAATGGATGTCGTGGCCATGGATGCCGTCGCTGTCGTCGAAACCGTCGCCAGAAAACGCGGCTGCATCATCAAGGGCCGGGGCGGCGAACTTGACCTGGAAAAGGCGGCGATGATCCTGCTGACCGACTACCGCGGCGGAGCGCTGGGGCGCATCAGCCTCGAAACGCCCGAAACGCGCGCGGCGATGCTCGCTGCCGCCGTCCTGCCAGCGCCGACTTTGGACGACGAATGATGGAAGCGCGCCTCACCGAACTCGAAGTCAAGCTGGCCTTTGCCGAAGACCTGCTCGAAACGCTGAATCACACCGTTTATCGCCAGCAGGCGCAGATCGACCAGCTACAGCACGAGTTGCGCACGCTGCGCCAGCAGATGCTGCAATCCCAGCCGGCCGAGCAGCGCAACCTGCTCGACGAAATCCCTCCCCACTACTGAATATGCTGCCCTCCATTCCAGACCGCATCGCCGCGGAAATCGGCGTTCGCCCCGCCCAGGTCAGCGCCGCCGTCCAGTTGCTCGACGAGGGTGCGACCGTGCCTTTCATCGCCCGTTACCGCAAGGAGGTGACGGAAAACCTCGATGACACGCAGTTGCGCACGCTGGAAGAACGGCTCGGCTATCTGCGCGAGCTGGAAGAGCGGCGCACCACGGTGCTGGCCAGCATCGCGGAGCAGGGCAAGCTCACGCCCGAACTGAAGAGCGAAATCGAGAATGCCGAGACCAAGCAACGCCTCGAAGATCTCTATCTGCCCTACAAGCAGAAACGCCGCACCAAGGCGCAGATCGCCCGCGAGGCCGGGCTGGAGCCGCTCGCCGATGCGTTGTTCAACGATCCGACATTGCACCCTGATGTCGAAGCGGCGCGCTATGTGAATCTGGAAAAAGAACCCCCCGAGAAGCATGT
>JAUXNZ010000156.1 GCA_030682595.1 Rhodocyclaceae bacterium
TGGTATACGGGGACGGACCCGCCGCAAACCAGGCTTCGTCGGTTCTGTCCTGATTGCGGTAGTAGTGCAGCAGCCACTCCTCGCTGGGTCCGGGTGTATGCCGCCATTGCAGATGCAGGGCGGCATTGGTGCTGTTGGCCCGGCGCTCGGCATTGTTGCCAAAAATGGAATCGGGATAGCCCAGGCCGCGCCAGCCGTCGCTGGCGGCCAGCCGGAACATCAGCTCGTCGTTATTGCTCAGGCGCTGGTCGCCGCGCAGGGAAAAGACGTTGTAGTGCATGGCGTCATGCAGGCCGGCAAAGCCTTGGTCACCCTTGGTCTCGGCGTTGAGGCGCAGACTGCCGGCGCCCGCACCACCGCTCAGCTCCAGACCGAGATCGCGGATGCCCCGCGTGCCGGCATGCACTGCCAGCTTCTTGCCCGGGCTGTCAGCGCTGTCGCGCGTGATGATGTTGATCACGCCGAGAAAGGCATTGGCGCCGTAAGCGGCGGAATTGGTGCCGCGCACGACCTCGATGCGCTCGATTTCCTCGATGGTGATGGGCAAGGCGCTCCAATCAACCCCGTCCAGGTTTCCGGGAGAATAGACGGAGCGACCATCGATCAGCACCTGCATCCATGACGGGTAATCGTTGCCCATGCCATGGTAGGTCACCCAGTGGCGGCTACCCCGTTCCTGGCCGATTTGCATGCCGGGCACCAGCCTGAGCAGGCGCGGAATGTCGCGGTAACCGGTGGCCTTGATCAGTGCGCGATCGATGACCGTCACGGCGGCGGGCGCCTCGTTTTGCGGCTGCTGCAACCGCGAGGGGGTCAGGACAATGGGCAGGTCGGCCAGGAAGGGGTCTTCCTCGGCTGCAGCGGCAGCGGTGCCCAGACTGGACAGCACGCAGCCGCCCAAAGCAATGAGGAAGCGTTTCACAGCCTCGCGGCCTGGCATCTCAGGGGCGAAACCAAGCATCACCGCGAACATGCGCTGGCATATCAGGCGACTCATCATTGGAAGGCATGGGAAAGCCGGTCTGCGCGGCGATTGTTATTGTGGTGAGGAAACGGGAATTATTCTAACCAAACCGTTGAACAGTGACATCCCATTCGTCGGAGGCCAGTATTTTGGCGAATCCGGCCATTAAATTCTGGCGCGTTCGTTGCCATGGAAAAGCATCCGCTAGCCGACTGGGGGATAATGGCCGTACACATTACCGACCGAGCTTTTTTTGGCCATAGACATGAAGGAAACCATCTCCACCCGACAAATCGAACAGGGCATGTTCGTGACTGAACTGGATCGCCCCTGGCTGGAAACGCCTTTCCTGCTCCAGGGCTTTCTGGTCGATGACGCTGCGCAGATCGCCGAGCTGCAGAAATACTGCGCTACCGTGACCATCGACCGCAGCCGTTCCATCGGGCCGCATTACGCAGCCGTGCGCTACAAAGTCGATGGCCGCCACCCTGACCGGGCTTCCCGCCCCGCTGCCGCCGTCAAGACGGCCCCGGACAGTTTTTACACCGTCTGCCGCACCCTCCGCGAGAAACCCCCGCGGCGTGGCGCCAACAAAACCGTGCCGCAAATCTTCGGTCACGACAACCAGAGCCAGCTCGAAGCCGAACTTTTATATTCCGCGCCGCTGGTCGACGATGTCAAGAACAAACTCCAGTCGATCCGCCAATCGGTCGATGCGAATATCTCCGACAAAATCAAGGCGGTCGTCGGCCTGGTAGCCGAAATGGCCGAGTCTATCGAACGTAATCCAGACGCCATGATCTGGCTGACCCGGTTGCGCTCTTCCGACGAGTACTCCTACGACCATGCCGTCGATGTCTCCGTCCATCTCATGGTGCTGTCCCGTTTTCTCGGCATGCCGGCGAAGACCGTGGAAATGCTCGGCCAGGTCGGACTGATGCAGGATATCGGCAAGATCAACCTGCCCGAGGCGGTACTCAGAAAGCAGGAAGCGCTGACCGACGAAGAGCTTGCCCTGATGCACTCCCATGTCGCCAGCTCCATCGAGATTCTGCTCGACCAGCCCGATTTCTCCCATGAGGCGCTGAGTATCATCGGCAGCCATCATGAACGCTTCGATGGCAGCGGCTATCCGCGCCGCATTCAGGGGGAAAAGCTCGGCCTGCATGCCGAACTGGCCGGACTGATCGACTGTTATTGCGCCATGCTGCGCCAGCGTGCCTATTGTTCGGCCGTTTCCAGCCAGCACGCACTGGAACAACTGATGGCCATGCGCGACACGAAGTTCCGCGCGCCGCTCGTCGATCAACTCATTCAGTGCATCGGCCTTTACCCGATCGGCACGCTCGTTGAATTGAACAGCGGCGAGGTCGGCGTGGTGATCCAGCAAAACCAGGTGCGCCGGCTGAAACCGCGCGTCATGATCGTGCTCGGCCCCGACAAATCCATCGAACGCCGGCCCCGCACGCTCGATTTGATCATGAATCCCGCCACCGGCACCGGTACGACCTACCACATCGTCCGGTCATTGCCGATGGATGCCTACGGGATCAATCCGGCCGACTTCTACCTTGGCTGACGTGGTGGCCAGATCTTCGACCGGGCTTGACGACCAACGCATCGTCGACCACGTCACCGGGCTACCCCGCCTGCCTGCCGCGCAGGCTGAAATCGCGCAACAGGCGAAACGGCTCGCACCGCAACGTTGCATCGGCATTATCAGTTTTGCCATTCTTCCCGATCCCGCCCTGTTCCGCCTTGCGCCCGAAGCCGACCGCAGCCTGCGCGTCGAGATCACGCGGCAGCTGGCCAACGCGCTGCGGTCGCAAGACAGGCTTTATGCTGCAGACCATTGGGAATGGCTGATCATCCTTCCCGACCTGCCCAGCGGCGCGCCGCTGCTGCTGGGGATGATGAAGCTCGAAACCCTGTTTGCCAATCCCGTGCCTTTCGGCGTCGACAGCTTCATGATGCTGCGGGTCGCCTGCGGCGGTGCACTGCTGCCCGACGACGGGGAGGACCCCCGCCATCTCGTCCAGTCGTCCCGCATCGCCTGTCTGAGCGCCAAGCGCAACGGCAGCGGGCACGCCACATTCGACCCGGCCATGGAGCAAATCGACAAAGCCCAGCAGCAACTGCTTGTCGAACTGCCGCGGGCACTGGCAGGTGCGCCGGGGCTTTCGCTCTACCTGCAACCGCAGATCGATTTGGCCGACGGCAGCTGCGTCGGTTGTGAAGCGCTGCTGCGCTGGCAGTCGGAGTCCGGTGAGCAGATCCCGCCCGATCGTACCCTGGCAGCCGTGGAACACCTTGGGCTACGCAGCACATTCAACCGCTGGATGCTGCAGCAGGCGATCCAGAATCAACATCGGCTGCAAGCTGAAAACATCGCCGTCATCCTGTCGATCAACCTGTCGGCCAACGACCTCCTCGACCCCGAGTTGCTCGACCTCATCACACAGACCCTCGCCACCTGGGAGGTACGTCCGGAAAGCCTGCTGTTCGAATTGACCGAAACCCAGATGATCGAGGATACCGAGCAGGTCATCGATGTCTTGCGCAGCATGCGCAATCTCGGATTTCAGTTATCCGTCGATGATTTCGGCACGGGCTATGCAAGCATGAGCTATCTGCAGCGTCTGCCCGTTCAGGAGGTCAAAATCGACCAGAGCTTCGTGCGCCATGCGGAAACTACCGAGCGCGACCGGGAAATCATCGCCTCCATCGTGCAGCTCGCCCATCGCCTCGGCATGCTGGTGGTGGCCGAAGGCGTCGAGACGGCGGCAACGTCGGCCATCGTTGCCCGGCTCGGTTGCGATCGGGCGCAAGGCCATCTCTATGCCCCCGCCATGCCTCTGGAGGAATTTATCCTCTGGTGGCGCAGCCATGCCGCGCACCGCTGAATAAAGTCGGCGCTGGCGGGACGGCGTCAGCCGACACGCCGCCAACATGGGGACGGCGTCAGCAAGGTTCAGCCGTAAATCACCCGCACATTTTCCGGCTTGAGCCAGTCATTCAGCGCGGCGATGAGGCCGTCCTCCAACCGCACGCGCCAGGCATCGGGCAGCGTCAGTTCGGTTGCCGCTGCGGCATTGCGATAGGAGATGCGCACCGGACAAAAATTCTCGGTCGCACCTCCGGTAGCGCGCTCAGCACAGCGCTCAGTACAGCGATATGGCGCCAGCAGGGTGCGCAGGCGGCCGGCGGTTGCGTCGCTGGAGGCGCCGTTCAAGGCCAGTTTCAGCACACGTGCATGACGGCCGCGCGCTTCGGCCAGGGTCATCAACTTGTCGGCAGTCACACGCAGGCCGCCGCTGTAGTCGTCCTTCTGCACCTTGCCTTCGACCAGCAGCAGTTCATCTTCGCGAATCTTGTTGCGCTCGGCATCCCACAGTTCGTTGAACACCGATATTTCGACCTGGGCGCTGGCGTCGTCGAGCGTGACGATGGCCATCTTGCCGCGCCGGGTCATCTGCGTGCGCACGCCGAGCACCACGCCGGCGAGCAAGGTGGGTTCGCGTTGCGGTTCGAGTTCGGCCAGCCGCCGCCGCACGAATGACTTGAGCTCCTGCGCGTAGGCGTTGTAGGGGTGGCCGGAGAGGAAGAAACCCAGTGCCTGTTTTTCGTTGAGCAGTTGCTCGCGCTCGCTCCAGCGCGGCACCTCGACATAGTGGGTTTCTAGCGGTGCCGCGCCATCGGGCGCGTCGAACAACCCGCCCTGATGGGCGTTGCGCTCGGCCTGATCGGCGGCTTCGAGCGCCTTGCCGACCGAGGCGAGCAGCTTGGCGCGGTGGTCATCGACCGAATCGAAGGCCCCGGCGCGAATCAGCGACTCGATGACGCGCCGGTTGACAGCGCGCTTGTCGACGCGGCGGCAGAACTCGAACAGGTCGACGAACGGCCCCGCTTCGCGGGCGCGCAGGATCACCGCCAGCGCCGCCTCGCCGGTACCCTTGAGGGCGCCAAGACCGTAGCGGATGGTTTTGGCATCCACCGGCCGGAAACGCACGAAACCGGTGTTGATGTCGGGCGGCAGGAAGCTGATGCCATTGGCCTGGGCATCGAGAAAGAAGAACTGCACCTTGTCGGTGTCGGCCATCTCCGAGGACAGCGTCGCCGCCATGAAGGCGGCCGGGTAGTGGCGCTTCAGCCAGGCGGTGTGATAGGCGACCAGCGAATAGGCGGCGGCGTGCGACTTGTTGAAGCCATAGCCGGCGAACTTTTCCATCGTGTCGAAGATTTCGTTCGCCTTCGGTGCGCCGATGCCATTGCCCGCCGCACCGGCAACGAAGATTTCGCGCTGCTCGGCCATTTCCTCGATCTTCTTCTTGCCCATCGCGCGCCGCAGCAGGTCGGCGCCGCCGAGGCTGTAGCCGGCCACCACCTGCGCGGTCTGCATCACCTGTTCCTGGTACACCATGATGCCGTAGGTGTTGCCCAACACCTTTTCCATGCTGGGATGCGGATAAACGACCCGCTCGCGGCCGTGCTTGCGATTGATGAAGTTCGGGATGAAGTCCATCGGCCCCGGCCGGTAGAGTGCGTTCAGCGCAATCAGGTCTTCGAGGCAGTCGGGGCGCGCCTGCACCAGGGTGTCTTTCATGCCGCGCGATTCGAACTGGAACACGGCCGTCGTGTTGGCCACCTTGAAGATGTCGGCATAGACGGCGGCATCGTCGAGCGGAAGATTGTCCAGCGCGATGTCGACGCCTTCCACCTCTTTGACAAATACCACCGCTTCGGCAAGGATCGTCAACGTGCGCAGGCCGAGGAAGTCGAACTTGACCAGGCCGGCTTTCTCGACATCGTCCTTGTCGAACTGGCTGACGGTGACACCACCGTCGGCCGAATAGAGCG
>JAUXNZ010000173.1 GCA_030682595.1 Rhodocyclaceae bacterium
CCTCTTGGCACTCATCGATGCCGCCATCGACGGCCATCTTGACAAGGTCGAGGCTGACTGGGATCGGCGCGTCGCGCTCGGCGTCGTGCTGGCCGCGCACAATTACCCCAACGCCCCGCGCAACGGCGATGTCATTCTCGGTCTCGGCAAAGCAGCTGCCGACAGCCATGTTTTTCACGCTGGCACGGCGGAAAAAGCCGGCCAAGTCGTCACCGCCGGCGGCCGCGTCCTGTGCGTCACCACCCTGGGCGACACGGTGCGCGCGGCACAGAAACGCGCCTACGAAATTGCCGACGACATCCGCTTTGACGGCATGCAGTTCCGTCGCGACATCGGCTATCGCGCCATCAAGCGTTGATGGGGCAACGGGGCCGTGCGCTTGTGGACCCTGCACCCCAAATATCTCGATGCGCGCGGCCTCGTCGCGCTCTGGCGTGAAGCCCTGCTGGCCCAGGCCGTGCTGGGCGGCAAAACCCGCGGTTACACGCGGCACCCGCAACTGACGCGCTTCCGCAACTCACCGTCAGCCATGGCGGCGATCGCGACCTATCTGCAGGCCGTTCATGCCGAAGCCACGCGGCGGACTTATCGCTTCGACCAGACAAAGATTGTATGTTGCGACCACGCCGCGCCCATCATGGCCACGCAAGGGCAACTTGACTACGAGTGGGCGCACCTCAAGGCAAAACTACAGATCCGCGACCCGGCCTGGTTAACCAGCCTGGCGTCCCTGGCCAGCCCGGCAGCTCACCCGCTGTTTCATCTGGTGTCAGGACCGGTGGCAGAATGGGAGGTCGTATCTCATCAGCGCTCCGCAAGCTCACCTTAACCTTGGACCGGCCATGGACACCGCTACCATTCGCGACTATTTCACCGGGCTGCAGGAACGCATCGTTGCGGAACTGGAAGCCTTCGACGGCATGCCGTTCCGTCGCGATGAGTGGGCGCGCCCCCAAGGTGGCGGCGGCATTTCAAGATTGATTGAAGGCGGCAACTTTTTCGAACGTGGCGGCGTGAATTTTTCGCACGTTACCGGCGATGCCCTGCCGGCCAGCGCCACCGCGCACCGGCCCGAACTCGCCGGCCGCCGCTGGGAGGCAATGGGCGTGTCCCTGGTGCTGCAACCGCGCAATCCCTACTGTCCGACCACGCACCTGAACGTGCGCTGCTTCGTCGCCAGCCGCGCTGGCGAGGAACCGGTCTGGTGGTTTGGCGGCGGCATGGACCTCACGCCGTATTACGGCTTTATCGAGGATGCCCAACACTTCCACCGCGCCTGCCGCGACGCGCTCGCACCTTACGGTGACACCGTGCATGCCCGCTACAAACAATGGTGCGACGAATACTTTTTCCTCAAGCATCGCAACGAACCGCGCGGCATTGGCGGGATCTTCTTCGACGATCTGAATGAAGGTGGCTTCGCGCGGTGCTTCGCGCTGACCAAGAGCGTCGGCGATAGCTTCATCGCAGCCTACCTGCCACTCTGCGCGCGCCGCCGCGACATCGCCTACGGCGAACGCGAACGCGACTTCCAGGCTTACCGCCGTGGCCGCTATGTCGAATTCAATCTGGTATGGGATCGCGGCACGCTGTTCGGCCTGCAATCGGGCGGGCGCACCGAGGCGATCCTGATGTCACTGCCGCCGGTCGTCAAATGGCGCTACGACTGGCGCCCGGAACCCGGCACACCCGAAGACCAGCTCTACACCGACTTCCTGCCACCGCGCGACTGGGTTTGATTCAGGCAGTCCGCGGCCGAGCGATAGTGCTGGTTGGCAGCGTCCACGCGTTCAAGGTGATCGAAGAGCCGCGCCAGCTCGATATGCGCGGCGCAAGTTGATGCCACGGCCAGCGCCGCTTCCAGATAGCTTTGCGCCTTGCCCCAGAGCTGCTGGCGTGCGCACAGCCGGCCCAGCGCCAGCAACAACGCGGCGTCGTGCGGCTGTTCGTGCAGCCATTTCTCGCCATGCGCGATGCGGCCAAGCACATCACCACCGGCGCAATGGGCATAGTCTTCCAACAACGCGGATTCCCATTGGTCATCGAGATAATCCTCGATCAGGCGCGCACTTTCGGCGCAGGCGCCGGCGTTGTTGAGCGCCCGCGCGGCACGCTGCGCCAGCGCCAGGTCAAGGCGCTCCGCCGCCGGCACGCCCTGCCAATAACGCACCAGTTGCACCGGATCGTCCTCCAGGCCGTCGAGCATGCCGTGCTGCGCGCGCAAGCGCAGCGGCAGCGCCTGGGCGGGGCTGAGCACCTTGTGTTTTTCGAGCTGGCGGGTGATGCGCAACATCTCGACCCAGTCATTGCGACCTTGCGCCAGACGCAGGGCCAAACGCTGCGCGGAAATCTGTCGGCGCTCCTGCGGCGCCAGCTGATCCAGCGCGGCCTGGGCGATGTCGAAATCACGCGTATCAAGGGCCAGCTCGGCCTCGGCCATCAGTCGTGCGGTACGCCAGTCACTCCTGGCCGGCGCAGTGGCGCGGGCACGCACCAGCCATTCCGCGACACGCGCGGGATCGTGCAGGGCGTGTGCCGCCTTCAAGCCGACCAGCGCTGCCAGCACCGCACTCGACGCCGTACCGCCGGCGTCGACTTTCCCGGCGCTCTTCAGGGCGTGGCCGTAACGGCCCTCCCAGAACAGGCGCAGTGCTTCGGTAGCGGCCCGCTCGTCGCGCAGGCGCGCCCGCCGGGCGCGGTATTCGCCGACGACACGCGGCAAATTCAGCGTCTTGTTGATCGCCCGCAGCAGCAGATAGGCCACCGTCAGGGCGAAGAGTTGCGCCAGCACAAACAGGTTCAGCGACAGCTCGATACGCCAGGGCGGGATGACCCAGAGCACATAGCCGTCCGAAACCCGGCCAAGGAGCGCCAGACCGATGGCCAGCGCCGCGAGGGTCAGCAACCAGAACAGGGCGCGCATGATGGCTTACCGGCTGGCGCCGCGGTCGCGACCGAGCTTGAAGTTGCGCAGCGCCGCCAGGGTTTCGTTGAGCTCAACCGGCTGGGCGCCGACCTCCTGTTTGGCCAGGTTTTTCAGCGCGGCGCGCGCATTCTCGACGGCGGGCGCTCGCGTGTCGAAATAACGTTCGAGCCACTCATCCGCCTGCTTGAGGTCGGTCAGGAAACTGCTACCGTCCCGCGCCAGCAAACCCAGCCGCGCCGACAACAACCGTAGCCGCAGATTTTCGCGCAGGAACAGGCTTTCGCGCGGCGACAGCAGGCCGGGGTCCGGACGATCGATCCGCTCGATGCGCACCAGTTGGCGCACTTCGTGCCACAAATCGGCCAGCCAAACCTGACCGATCGCCTGCCAGTCGAAAGGCTTTGCCTGCAAGTCAGCGGCCGCGGTGGCCGCGGGCAATGCGGGCGGCTTGCCCGCATTCGCCGCCTTGGGCGGTGTTACGGTCTCTGCCGACGCGGGCCGCTGCTCATAGGCAAGCGGCAGATGCGGCACGGCTTCCAGAATATCGTTGAGCTTCATGGCGATGCCTGGTACATCCGCGCCCGGCAGGGCTTTCAGCCGCTCGATGTCGCGGTTGATGAGCTTTCTGAGCGGCAAAAACTGCGGCTGGGCATTCTTCACCAGGCGCGCCTCGGCCCCTTGCAGACTGATCAGCGCCGCCGCGACATTGCCGGCCAGTTGCAATTGTTGCGCGGCCATCGCCACATCCTGTTCGATCTCGGCCAGCAGACGATCCTCGCGCACGCGCGACAGTTCCTGGTACATCGTTTCGAGCGCCAGTTGCTGACTCTGCATTTCCGCGGCGCGGGCGTCCAGTGCGCCCACCTTGGCCTGCAGCGCATCGAGCGCCACCCGGTCCTGCTTGGTGCTGGCCAGCGCCTCGCGTTGCACGGCCTCGCTGTCGGCCAGACGACGCGACAGTTCCTGCCGCGTCGTGGCGAGGCGTTCGCTATCCTGCCAGACGAACCAGGCCAGGCCAAGCGTCGCCAGCACGGCCAGCACGGCCAGCCCGATGGCCAGACGGGCATCCGGTTGACGCGGGTTGCCAGCGGCGGCGGGCACGCTGGGAGGCGAGGGCTGCTCCGGCGGCGGGGCGGCGGGTTCGGCAAGCTCTTTTTCGTTTTCTGTATGGGCCATGATGTAAAGCGCCTCAGGAAAAATATTCGGTCAGCCCGGCCAACAAGCCGGCATCGGCCGGACCGGTCAGAATAACCCGAGTCAGTCCGAGCGCGCGCGCCTGCTCGGCGATGCGCGCATGAGGGACAAAGGTCGGCGTCTTCCTGAGCCAGCTCTGGCCCAGTTTGCCGACCATCTCGTACAGGTTGCGCAGCCCCTCGCTGCTGGTCACGGTCAGCGCATCCAGCTGGCCCTCGCCCCACAGTTTGAGCAGCGGCGCCGGATCGAGGGCCGGCTTGG
Organism: Rhodocyclaceae bacterium; assembly: GCA_030682595.1. GTDB lineage: Bacteria > Pseudomonadota > Gammaproteobacteria > Burkholderiales > Rhodocyclaceae > Sulfuricystis. Next base: position 4,382 of record JAUXNZ010000173.1, read on the forward strand.
CACGGCGATAACAAACAACATAATCGACCACGGCGCCGCGCGTTATCAATGTATCGCCAAACAGGTCGCGACCACCGTCCCCGCGAAAGATGATCACGCGCTGGCCGGTCATGTCCGCAAACGGCGGCAATTCAAGCAAAGCCTCGGAGTCAAAGCGTTCCTGCGGCGCAATCACTTCATTGATGCCGTGGCGCAGCAGCGCCGCTTCGCTGCTGTGACCGACGGTGGCCACGCGCACGCGCGCCGGCCATTTGCGGCGGGACAGCACCACCGCCAGCGCCTTCTCGACGGCATTGGGACTGACGAACACCGCCCAGTCATACTGGTCGAGCCGGATCGCCGCATCGAGAACCGGCGTCACATCGGCCACGTCCGCGATGGCCAGGACAGGGAAGAGCACCGGCTGCGCGCCCAGAGCGATCAGGGCCTCGGCGAGGTGCGTCGCCTGCCCGACGGGTCGCGTCACGAGGATGCGCCGTCCCGCCAGCGCCGAGTTTTGGCGCGTCGGCGGGACGTCCAAACCACCCGCCAGCGCCGACTTTTGGCGCGTCGGCGGGACGTCCACACCCTCCGTCAGCGCCGAGTTTTTTTGCCCGCCCCCCTTCGCCCCCCGCGCGGGGGGTTCTGGCGTGCTCGCCATGCTCGATATTACGGGTGTCTCCGTGGGTGAGCCGGGCGCGGATTGCGCCTCCGGCGCGTGCCGCGTTTGCTTGGGGCGGCCCGGCGCAAACGCTATGGTGTTCACGGCAGGGTCGCGAGAATTTCGTTGGCGCCCTGGGCGCGCAAATCGGCGACCAGCGCCAGCCCCAGCGCCTCGGGATCGCTGGCCGGCCCGCCGCGCTCGGCGCGCGCGATGCGGGTGCCGTCGGGGGTGGCCACCAGGCCGCGCAGGCGCAGCGTGCCATCGGCATGTTCCGCATAGGCGCCCAGCGGTA